>JBBSSO010000186.1:0-5014 GCA_038241905.1 Cytophagales bacterium
GAAAACGTTCAGCAGATGCTCACCATGCAAATGGAACAGGTGCCCGCCATGAAAGCCGCCGAAATAGAAGTCCGCTCTTTTTTTGCCAAATACATGAATTATGAGGCCATCAAAGAAGAACTCATTGCGATGTACGTGAATGAATTCACAGAGAAAGAGCTGAAGGAAATGACCACGTTTTATGCATCGGCCACCGGCCAAAAACTTGCAAAAAAACAGACTTCCCTTACCTTGCAAAGTGCGCAATTGGGCCAAGATAAATTACAAGCGCATTTGCCAGAACTGCAGCGCCTCATTCAAAACAAAATGCAAGTACCTACTGAATAACGGACTACTTTTTAGCGCTTTTTGACTTAGAGCTTGTTTAAATTTGTCTTTTGCGCTACAAACAGGTATCAAAAGAACCTGTCTTCGCCTTTTTCTCTCACCATAGCGCTGCTATGTTGCGGTAATGGCACACCCCGAATGCTTTCGGGGAAACGCTTCGGCAAAACCTTTCGCTTCCTGTTTTCGCCGGCAAAATCAAAACTTAAACAAGCTCTTAAAGGAAATCCAAAAACCAAATCGGCCAAGGCCGAAGTATTGCTTATGAAACCTGTTTTAGGCCTGATTTTAGAAAAACAGGCCTAAAACAGGTTTTCGGTTATCTTTTTTAGCTCCTTATAGTTGAAACAGAATCAAGATACCTAAATTTGAATATCGCGCCAAACCCAACTTAGCGCGTTGCGTAACTGATAAACCTTGCGCTAATCTGCTACGTCCTGAAAGCTTTGGCAGCCCATCTGTACCCCTACCATGTTCTTCCGTTATCCCGTTTACCGCTTTTTTACCTTTTATTTTATCGTGCTGCTTTTGGCCGGACTGAGTTTTTCTTCGTGTCAAGAGGAAAAAACCAATCCGCATGAAACCGTGGTTTTTAAGCCACAACCCGTGCTGCCGGAAGACACCATCAAATACCCGAATGCGCTCATTACTACTCTAAATCGGCAGAACGATTGGGTAGATTCTGTGTTTAAACGCCTGACACCCGATGAGCGCATTACGCAGCTTATGATGGTAGAGGTTTTTTCTAACCAAGGCGCAGAACACTTAGAAGACGTGTTGCTGCTGGTGAAACGCTACAAAGTGGGCGGACTAATTTTCTTTCAGGGCGGGCCGGTGCGGCAAGCCAACATGACCAATATTTTGCAAGCGGCCTCCAAAGTGCCGCTGCTCATTGGCATGGATGCGGAAAACGGCGTGGGCATGCGCATGGACAGCGCCATTCAGTACCCGCTGCCCATGTTGCTGGGCGCCATTAACAATGACAGCCTTATTTACCAAATGGGCGCCGAGATGGCCGCCGAATTTAAGCGCTTGGGCATGCACCTTAACTTCGCGCCGGTGGTAGACGTGAACAACAACCCCGCCAACCCCATTATCAGTTACCGGGCTTTTGGCGAGAACAAAGAAGACGTAAGTTCTAAAAGTCTGGCCCAAATGATGGGCATGCAAGACAACGGCATTATTGCCACGGCCAAGCATTTCCCGGGCCACGGCGATACGGACGTTGATTCTCATTATGACCTGCCCGTTATTCCGTACGGCCGCGATCGGTTGGATTCGCTGGAGCTTTTCCCGTTTCGGCATTTGATTCAAAGCGGCGTGGGCGGCATTATGGTGGGCCACATTCACATGCCCAAACTAGATTCTACGGCTAATTTGCCGGCCACTTTGTCTAAACCAATTGTGACGGGCCTACTCAAAAAAGAACTAGGCTACGCCGGACTTATTTTTACGGATGCGATGGTCATGAAAGGCGTGACCAAATATTTTTCGCCGGGCGAGGCTGAAGTGATGGCCTTAGAAGCCGGCAACGACGTTCTGGAACGGTTGGTAAGCGTGCCCAAAGCGCTATCGGCCATTAAAATAGCCATCCGCCAAGGGCGATTAAGCCAAAAGGAAATTGACCGACGCTGCAAGAAAATGTTAGCCGCCAAATACTGGGTGGGCCTGAACAATTACGCTCCGGTTCCGCTAGAAAACATTTACCAAGATCTGCATTCGGCCTCCGCAAAAGAAACGCTGCAACACTTGGCCGAGGGTTCTTTGACTTTGCTCCAAAACAAGCGCTCCATGGTGCCGGTTGAAAACAAGAAACGGGTAAAAATGGCCAGCTTGGCAGTTGGCGCCACCAAGCCCACTGCTTTTCAAAAACAGCTGAACACCAAATTAACAGCGCAGAACTTCTTTTTACCACGCAGACTATCTAAAAAAGCTCGCATAAAGCTGCGGAATAATCTTTTAAAGTACGACCGGATAATCATCAGCATTTACGGAACCAGCATGCGGCCCAGTAACAACTTAGGCTTCAGCAAAGATGAATGGGCGTTGGTCAGCGAGCTCATCCGGAAGAAGCGTTGCGTGGTGGTTCTATTTGACAACGCCTACACGCTTAACCAAATTCCGAATGTTCAGGAAGCCACTGCCCTGCTGGTTGGCTACCAAAAACTGAAATCAATTCAGGTGGCCGCCGCTAAAATGGTCCTTGGCGACCTAGTGCCCCAAGGAAAGTTGCCAGTTACGGTAAATTCTAATTTTGTCTACGGGCAAGGATTGTAAGCAGAAAGACACGTTTGAACTATCCTGTTTTAGGCCTGATTTTGGAAAAACAGGCCTAAAACAGGATTCTTTTTTATTGATGGAATTTAAAGTTTGCTAACTTGGCTAGATGAAGTTTGCTCTATCTCTGCGTTGCTCTGTACAAAGTGCGTTTCTTTTCTGCCTCCTGCTGGCGGGTTGCTCTCCTAAAACACCAACTGCATCGGTGGTCGTGCCGCAAGAAAGGGTGGTTATTGGCATTGAACGCTTAATCTCGCCAGAATTTCTGCCGCTTATCCAGGGCAAACGGGTGGCGGTTCTCACCAACCACACGGGGGTAATGCCAGACAAAAGCCACATTGTAGATTTGTTGGTGGCGCGGCCCGATGTAAAAGTAGTGAAGTTATTTAGCCCTGAACACGGCATTCGCGGTGAAGCCGATACCCACGTGGCCGATGACGTTGACCGCAAAACCGGCTTGAAAGTCATTTCGCTTTACGGCAATGTCCGGAAACCTACCCCAGAAATTCTATCGGATGTAGACGTACTTATTTTTGATATTCAGGATGTGGGGGCGCGTTATTACACCTACATCGCCACCATGACCGCCGTACTAGAGGCCGCTGCCGAAAACAAAAAGCGCATCATTGTTCTTGATCGTCCTAATCCTATAACTGGCCATTACGTGGACGGAGCCGTGGGTAAACTTGCTAAACAACCTGTTACCGGACCCAATTACCTGCCCATTGTGCACGGCATGACCGTGGGCGAACTGGCCAGCATGTTCAACGGCGAACGCGCCGCCCGCGCATTACCGCAAGCCGATTTAGTGGTGGTGCCCATGCGCCAGTATGACCGCCAGCAGTGGTTTGACCAGACCGGCTTGCCCTGGATTAAGCCATCGCCTAACATGCTTAACCTCACTACCGCCATTCTGTACCCGGCTACTTGTATTCTAGAAGGGACCAACGTGTCTGAAGGAAGAGGAACCCTGCAACCCTTTGAGTTTATAGGCGCGCCCTGGATTGATGGACCGGCCTTGACCAAGCAATTGAACAGCTACCAATTGCCCGGCGTTACCTTCGTGCCAGTGCAATTTACCCCAGACAGCGTGGTGGACGGAATCCGGATTTACCCGCCTAAGTTTGTGGGCCAGGTTTGTTCCGGGGCTCAAATGAAGATAACCAATCGGGCTGCGTTTGAATCTGCAAAGGCTGGCGTTTACGTGATTCATGCCCTGCATACTTTGTATCCTGAGAAACTAGAATGGAAAAACAGCCGCATGGATGGCCTCTGGAAAACGGATGTGACCCGCACCCGCCTCCAAGCCGGCGATAACCCGGCTGCCATTGTGGCTAGTTGGGCCGATGAGATAGCTTATTTTAAACAAGTGCGGGCCAAGTATTTGCTGTATCCGTAAAAAGGTTTTTTTAATTTTATGGTAAAACGCAGCTTTATATATATTCTGCTAGGCGTAGGCAGTTTTCTGGCGTCAGGCTGCCAGACTGCCGCGCCCACGGCAATACAGGAGCCAACGCAAAAGTACCAAGCTCAAAACGTGGTGCTGGTAGTGTTAGATGGCGTGCGTTATTCTGACTCTTGGGGCGATACCACGTTTACCAATATTCCGAGCATGGCCCAAGAATTAGCCCCGCAGGGCACTTTTTATGACCATTTCTTTAACCTAGGCTCTACCCTTACCAATCCGGGGCACGTGGCGCTTACTACCGGGCATTACCAGAAATTGAATAACCATGGCCAAGAACTGCCCGCGTTCCCGTCTGTGTTTCATTATTATTTACAGCAAACGGGCAGGCCCAAAACCGATGCCTGGATTATCACCAGTAAAGACAAACTAGAAATATTAGCCAGAACCCTCAGCACCGACTCGGCAGCGGCTTTTGCGCCCTCCACCAACAGCGGTAATAACGGACTGGGCACCGGGTACCGAGACGACAAAACTACCATCGCGGTAGCAAAAGATATTCTCAGCCAATACACACCTCGTTTGGTTTTGCTCAACCTTAGGGAACCCGACACCGAGGCGCATCACCAAAATTGGCTGGGCTATATCCGCGCCATTCAGCAAAGCGACCAGCGGGTTCTGGACTTTTGGAACTGGCTGCAGCAGCACCCACATTACAAAAACAACACCACCCTGCTCATTACCAACGACCACGGCCGCCATCGCGGAAAACGCTTTGCAGACCACGGCGATGGCTGCCAAGGTTGCCGGCACATAAGTTTGTTGGCCTTGGGGCCCGATGTAAAGGCCGGACTTCTGGAAACCAGGAAAAGGTCTCAGGTAGACGTGGCCGCCACCATTGCTGAGCTGCTGGGCATCCGTTTCCCGATACGCGACGGCGAACCACTCTTGGAAATGTTTAAATAGAAAAGCCTGTTTTAGGGCTGTTTTTGAAAAAACAGCCCTAAA
>JBBSSO010000187.1:0-4977 GCA_038241905.1 Cytophagales bacterium
AAGTTCAGGCATTTTGTGCAATATTGTACGTGTGAGTGCTCCGATGCTCATAGGTGAAAGTCTGGTTGGGTGTCGTTACCACAAACTACGGCTTTCACCTTTTTTTATCCAGCATTAGCCGAAAAGCTACGGACTATTGTCATATAGTAAGCGGACAAAATAAACTATACATTTTAAACATTCTATTATAAAGCGTAAAACGTTTGATAGAGGTAAAGATGTAATGCCGGCTTGATACAACAACCACTTAGAAGCCTCCAGCATGGTATACTTAAACAGATAGAAAAGCAGGAAATTTTTTAACTCAACTCTAATAAGCTTTATTTAGTAATGCTTCTTTACCGCTACCAGATTACCTTATTAAACTTCTTTTGATTAGTTGCCTTCTTCCACTGCTTTTTGCATCAACTATGATTTTAGCACAAAGCTGCTATAAGGTAATACAAAGGGAAAGGCGGCACAGAGATTCCTGTACCACCTTCCCCTAATTAAAGTTTGTGAAACACTATTACGCTATCATAGTTTTAAACATCTACGGTTATTTGCTCCTGTCAATGACAATCTGATGCTTGAAAACCTCTTTCCCGTCGTTAACGTGCAGGATGTAAGTATCATTTGGTAGGTCATGCACATCAAGTACAAGTTTCCCGTTTTTACCTTTTCCTGTTTTCAGCTTCTTCCCGTTTTTATCAAACAGTGTGATATCAACCTCCCTTTCCGAGCCTGCGGCTACAGTGATGGCATTACCATCAGTTTGTACCTGCTCAATATTAAGCTCACTGCTGGCCGGATTAGGGTAAACGGCATACGTAGCACTTGACGTGGCATAAACGATGAAGAACGTACTTTTTGAGCTACAATTGGTATACCCAACCAAGTCAAACCTTGCATGTTGCCCACTCTGCAAATTAACCCAGGCTTGTGTACCGCTGCCATTCGTTACTCCCCAGCCAGAAGGCGCTCCTTCTGTTAAAGACCAGGTATAGCTTGTAACTCCAGGTGTTGTCAGGTCTATGTATGTTGTACCTATCGGAACCGCATTTGCCGTATTTATTCTGGAGCCCGAACCCGAGCCCGGAATTGAGGAGAGTGTACCCTCAAGATACCAGTTGTCCCCCAAAGTTAAGGTCTTGGATGGGATATTAAAAGTACAACCATTTGAATTCTTAATGGACAGGTTTACTGTGCCCGTACTATAGCCGGATACAGCTTTTACCCCTATTTGATTAGTTCCGCTGCCGGATACAATCGTCAGCCCTGAACCTACGGACCAATTGTAGGTTATACCGGTACCCAGAGACGGAACCGATAAGTAAGTGGTACTATTGGTGCAAATTAAGGTGCTTGACGAGGCAATGCTTATAGGAGGCGAACACTCACTGGAACAAAGCAAGCTGTTATTATCGAAGTTGTTCTGCATCTCATCAAAAATTCACTGGGAATTTCTGTCTGTAAACCTAATATGTTCTATGTTATACCTAGATGAGGTAGAAGATGAAATTCGATCCTGTGCAATGAAATCGCCAGCGGTAGAAGGATAAGTTGGGCTAAGACCTCCTACATAAGTGGTTGTTAAGCTTGCAGGCGCTGTACTGGAGATGTCAAGCGCGCTGACAGTAGGCACGAAGGAGAATTCTCCTGTCATGTTGCCGCTTAAAGAAAGTTTGAAGAAAGCTCCCCATTTGATATTAGGCCCGGTTAAACTGGTGCTTGACAAGCTATAAACCCCGCCAGGAGCTCCATCCCAGGGCAAGGCATAGGAGGGTGCATTTTTGCTGATGTTTAAAACATCAACAGTAGTTTTAATGAACCAGAACAAGCGTAACTCATACCTTAGGTTTAGGTAAGTGATACGTTTAGAGGTTCCTTGCGCCGGTAAAGCATTTATAACTGCATCAGCCTTTAGACCTGGTCTGAGAATCCATGGCACCGTCGAAACATAAGTCTCGCCACTTAAATGAGCCAATTCAGCGTAAGGCGCAAAAAGCTGTTGCCCGCACTCTGAGCCCTGACTGGTGGCAATAAATTTATAGGATGGCTGCGGGCCTGATGAGCTAAAGGTAACCATTGGCCTGTACACATTATCTAAAAAGGTATTCGCAACAGCGTTCCCATTCTCAGAGCGTATGATGAGCATTTCGCATACCGTAGTTGGCGGAGGGGCTGTTCACCCAGTCCTGCACAAAGGAGGTAACGTTGACCTGTATGTTTTCGGTGGCGGAGGTGGAAGCCGATTGCCAAATGCGCCCGGTTGTGGTGGTGGCTGGCTGGTTGTTCCAGGTAACAGCCGTCTCGCCCCAGTTGGAGGCGACCTTTTCGAAGTACACGGAATTAGAGCCGCTGGTTGGGCTATTACTGGTAGGACCGACGGTAGTTGAGGTAGGGTCACTGTAGAGATACAGTGTCGCGCTTTGGATTACAGCCCCAGAAGGAATGTTACTTAAGTTAAATCTAAAGAGTGTCCGAAAAAAGGTGGGGGAGCCGCCACTGGTCCAGGCACTGGCTAAGTTCCTGGCTTGATTATAATAGTTGGTGTTCTCGATGCTCAGATTTTGGTTACTCTTATAGAGCATCACGTCTGTAAAGTCAGTACCCGAGCCTATGGTAACGGTGGTTTGGGCAAACAGGCTATGGGACAGGGTTAGCAAAACGCAAAGCGATGCCATCCCTTTGAAAAAGGGTAACTTTATTTTCATAAAATCAATATTAAATTGTGATTAGCTTATTTAAAACAATTTTTTATCAAACCGGCCCTCGGTGACGCGTACGGTGTCACAACCGGGTTTGGCGAGGGTAAACTCGAACTTGCCAGAGATGATGCCGTTGGTCAGGTCTAGTTTCGTAATCTCCAGCTTGCCCACACGGTAGACATCTGCATCCCTTCTATAATCACAGCTTTCTGATGTGAAATAGACAGTACCAAGCTCTGGATTATCCCAATAGTAAACCCCCTCATGATCAACCTGCGTTTTGCCTAAAGCCATGTATTCGAAAAAAGCGGGATTATCCTTTACTTTTCGAAAAACTCTGATATCCAGGGACCCTCCTGCATACCCTGGGTCATACACAACATCAAAGTTGGATTGGAACGTACTGGGTCTTCCCTTGGGCGTCCACACTTTCCCGTTCACCAGAGCTCCGAAGGTGTTCTTTCCTTCCATGGTGGCTGCCGGGAGTTGGGGTTCTACTTTGTCTTTCTTGCAGGAGGAGGCTACTAAGAGCAGGGCAAGCAGGGGCAGGATGATAATTTTGTTTAAGTGTTTCATATCGCTCTTCTTTTTATATTAAAAATCAAGTTCAATGTCCTGCGGGGTTTTGTAGATGTCTTCTTCCCGGTAGGCTGATTTCTGCCGTTGCGCCTCTTGGCGGAGCGCTTTTAGCTTCTCGTACTGCTCTGGCGTCAGCACCTGTTTCAGTTTGCCGTGCGCCTGTTCGTTAACTGCCTGAAAGGAGGCTTTGGAGAGCTTTTTGGTGCTGCTTTTCTTCTTTATCTGGCTGAATTTTTCAGACCGCTCTACCAGCAGGGCATACACCTTCGTTTTCTGCTGTTCAGTAAGAGCTACTTCATGGTCCAGTTTCTCTAAAACCGTTTGCGCTATCCTTGGTGGGGCAACGCTTAAGGTGTCCTGGGCCAGCGTTTCCCCACAGGCGATGCCGCCAAAGAGAATCAATGTTAAAATTGCATTTTTTATGGATATATAATGTTTTTTAAAATGTTTGGAGGCTGTGGCTTTACCCCCTTCTATTATGCATCAAATATATAATAGGTTAACGATATAAAAAACTTTTTACGTTATATTTTTTATAATTCTTTGAGCTACCCTAAGCATTTCATTTTGCTGATAAATAGCAGTTTAAGCCATTTAGGCCGCAGCTGCAACTGCCGCTCATAAGCTTAAAATATAATTACTGCTCCACTTTAAAGAATTATCAATCCTAGATGAAGATTTCCTTCTAATAAGGGAAAGCCCTGCTTCTACAGTAGCATAAGAAAAAGCCAGAGGTTATACTTAAAGCCTAAAGCATTTAAGTGACTAAAATTACGGTAGCGTTAGAGAAGTGATGCTAAAAAATGGAGCTAAGAAATTTTCTGTTTTTCTACTGTGTTTAAGCATGTCATAACGGAGGCTTCTGAGTGGTTGTATCAAGCAAGCATTATATTTTTACCGCTACCAAATGTTTGTTGTCAATTATAAATCAATAAAAAAGTCTATATCTAATGTCTTGATGCTCTCAACATATATAGGAATAAACCCACAGGTTTTTTACATTGAGTCCGCAACACTCAGAAAGCCTGCTGCCATGTCAATCTTCATCGTTATTCTCGGGGTACTTGCCCTGCTGCTGCTTATCGTGGTTTTTAAGCTGAATGCCTTTATTGCGCTGGTGCTGGTGGCGCTGGGTGTAGGGGTGGCCGAGGGGATGGCCGTGACTGAGGCGCTTGCTTCGGTGCAGAAGGGCATAGGCGATACCCTGGGGTCGCTGGCACTTATACTTGGTTTCGGGGCCATGCTGGGCAACCTGGTGTCGGAGAGCGGTGCGGCGCAACGCATCACCTAGGGCCTGATCAGGCGTTTCGGTATCGGCAATTTGCAATGGGCCATGGTATTGACAGGCTTTGTAGTGGGCCTGCCCATGTTTTACAATGCTGGCTTTGTTATCCTGATCCCGCTGGTGTTTGCCGTGGCTGCTTCTGCCCGTTTATCGCTGCTGTATGTGGGCGTGCCCATGGCGGCGGCCTTATCGGTTACGCATGGTTTTCTGCCGCCGCACCCGGGGCCAACGGCCATCGCCGTTATTTTTGAAGCAGATATTACGCGCACGCTCCTTTACGGGCTTGTGAGAGCCGGGCCAACTATAATTGGGGCCGGTCCGCTATTTAGCCGCACCCTTGGCAGGTATCACACCGCACCCCCCGAAAACCTGTTTAAAGTGCGCGAGTTTACCGAAGCAGAAATGCCCGGCTACGGCGCAAGT
>JBBSSO010000188.1:0-4959 GCA_038241905.1 Cytophagales bacterium
ATCTCTGGCAACAAGTGGCGCAAACTCAAATACAACTTACAGGCAGCCCGGCAGCAGAATGCCCAAGCGCTGGTTACGTTTGGCGGCGCTTTTTCTAACCACATCGCGGCGGTAGCCGCCGCCGGGCAGGAGTTTGGGTTTCAAACCATCGGCTATATTAGAGGAGAGGAAACCTTGTCGCTTAACCCTACCTTGCAGTTAGCCCAAGCCTGCGGCATGCAACTTACCTACCTTTCACGCGCTGAATATCGTCTTAAAACCCAAAGGCGTTTTGGGCCCGAAAATGAAAAAACAGGCCTAAAACCCTACTTTTTGCCCGAAGGCGGCACCAATCAGCTGGCCGTTAAAGGCTGCACGGAGATAGTTTCCGGCCTCACCCAGCCTTGGGATCTACTTTGCGTGGCGGCGGGTACGGGCGGCACCTTGGCTGGCATGGTGGCCGGGGCTGCTGGTAACGGTAAAATTTTGGGTATTCCGGTTTTAAAAGGAGGTAGTTTTCTGCAAAATGACGTAGCTGCGTTGGTGCAAGCCTACGCCGGGCAAACGTTTACAAATTGGGAATTGCAAACTGAATACCACTTCGGAGGCTACGCCAAACACACGGCAGAACTGCTGGCTTTTATCCGAGAGTTTTATGAGCGGCACGGTATTTTGCTGGACCCCGTGTACACGGGCAAGATGCTGTTTGGTGTGTTTGATTTACTAGAAAAAGACTATTTTGCGGTCGGGTCTAAAATTGTGGCCGTCCACACCGGCGGGCTGCAAGGCTGGGCTGGCTACAAAGAAAGGTACGGCTTGAAGTGGCCTGACTTGTAAATTTATCGACTTGACGACTAGAAAGAATTTCATTATGATTTGATTCTCTGGTTCAAGTTTTCAACTTGGACCTACTACACACAGAAGTTTTTAACTTCTGTGAGGCGATAGCCTCAAATTTCTTTGGAAGAAAAAACAATAAGGTTTCTACTGGCAGCAGCTTTATCCATAGATTAAATTATTACTATCGGCCAACGCAAGGGGCGGGTCGCGACCTGTCCGTACAATCTGAAAGTATAATCCTGTTTTAGGCCTATTTTTCTAAAAACAGGCCTAAAACAGCGGTGAAACCTTCGGCGCGGTTTTCGCTTATAAAGAACAAACCACCTTCTCTTAAATGCAGTTACTTTTTATACTCCGAAAGCTTATTCCCTGGATTTTGATATTTTTGGTGGCGTTTTTGGGCTGGCGCGCGTGCTCCGGTCCCGTGCGCGATTTGCTTTTCCCAACCCAAGCTCCCACCGTAGAAGTTACCCACAACACCATCTTAACCAAGATTGAGGAAATGGGCAAACTGGAACTGGTGCGCTTTAATTTCAAGGATGTGGTAGAGTACAAAAAAGCGGTAAGTCGGTTTCTGCCCGATTCTAAAGTGGCCCTCATCGTTTCTGGTCAGGCCGTAGGCTGTATTGATTTGCAACAGATTACAGAAAGCGACCTGCAATTTATTGGCGATTCTGTGTTGCACGTAAGTTTGCCCGCCCCAGAATTGTGCTATTACCGCATAGATCATACCCAATCCAGAGTATTTAGCAAAGAAAATACCTATTTTCAAGATGCTGAGTTGGTAGATTCGGGTTACAAATACGCCGAAACCAACGTGCGCGATGCGGCCCTAAAAAGCGGAATCTTAGAACAAACCTCCATCAACGCTGAGAAAATTCTGAAACCGATGCTAGAAAACATGACCGGCCGCAAAGTCTACCTCATGCCCAGAGAGACACTTGCCGCTCCAACGATACCTAAAAAAAGATAATTATTCGTGTTCTGAAAAGAGCGTTTTAGGCCTGTTTTTCAGAAAACAGGCCTAAAACAGGTTTTTTGGGGAAATGAATATTGGAAAGTTGAACCCACCCATTCATAAATCCACCAATCACGCTGACTCCAGCTCTTTCCAAGCATCTTGCACCAAATCTAGTTCATAGCCTTTGCTCATTAAAAAGTGCAGGATTTTCTGTTTCCGGATGCGCGGGTTACGCTCTTTTTCGGTGGCAAGTTTCTTCTCCAACAAGTGCAGCAAGTTCTCCCAGTATTGGTCGGGGTCAATTTCCTTTAAACCTATGCCGATGCAATACGCCGAAATTCCTTTGGCCTTGAGGCCCTGTTGGATTTTGCGCCGCCCCCAGCGTTTGAGTCCGTATTTGCCTCGCACAAACGATTGCGCGTACCGTTCCTCATCCAGCATTTTCTCCTGCGTCAGCTTGATTATAAGTTCATCGGCCTCGTTTAAATCCAGGCCGTAGTCCAGCAATTTGGCGCGCACCTCGTTTTGCGTGCGCTCTTGGTAAGCGCAATAAGCCGCAATTTTAGGCAGCGCCTGTTTGGGTGTGTACGTTTTTTTGGTGTTCGGGCGGAGCACAGGTTTTTTAAATTTTGTTGGCTGACGGTTGCTTTTTAATCGATGGAAATACGCTGCTTTCAGGATTTATTCACTTTACTACCATTCTTTAACGGTAATTCAGTGCGGAAGAAAATACTTTTATAAGAAAAGTCTGGCCTGCGCAATTTGCATCGCGTATTTTTTTTGCCGTTCCCTTCTCATCTGGCGTAAATTACGCCAAAAATACCCCGACCTTTACCTCGTACTTTTAACTGTACTTCCTAGCCAGTATTGAATTGCGTGCAACTTCTGTTTTCGGCCTCTTTTTTGAAAAACACGCCGAAAACAGAAGTTGCGCGATGGATTTGCCGTATGTCGGTTTTGCATTTTTTACGTTACCAAGTTATCTAATATTTGCCTGTTATGCCCTCGTCCTTTGCTTCTTTGCTATATAAGAAATGCCTGCTGCTTTTCTGCGGAATGTTGTGGGCCGCTAGCGTCCACGCCGTAGTGCTGAAAGGAAACGTAAGCGATGGCAAAGGAGAAAGCCTGGCCTTCGCGACGGTTTATTTAAAGGGCACTTCCATCGGCTCTGCCACCAATGAGCAAGGCAATTACCAATTTGCCGTGACCCCTGGCACGCATACCGTAGTTTTTCAGTACGTGGGCTACAAAACTCAGTCACAGGAACTGGTGGTGCCCGAAGAAGCCACGGCGCCTATCACGCTGAACATGGTGTTGACCCCGGAGGTATATGGCCTAACGGAGGTGCGCGTGAGCCTGAGCGGCAAAGACCCGGCCTACGGCATTATGCAGCAAGCCATTAGCAAAAGAAATTACCATTTAAAGGAAGTGGCGGCGTACTCGGCGCAGGTCTACATGAAAGGGCTGCAGCGCCTCGTGAACGTGCCCAAGCGGGTTTTAGGCGTTATTAAAGTGCCTGCTGGATTGAAACCGGGCATTTTGTATCTGTCGGAATCGGTAGCCGAACTGCATTTTATGCAACCTAACAAGTACCGCGAGCGGATGATTTCTTCTAAGGTGAGCGGCAACAGCCGGACGTTTAGTTTCAACAAAGCCTCTGATTTTAGCCTCAATTTTTATCAGAATTTAATTAAGGCTGAGCGCGTGGTAGAGCGCGGGTTGGTATCGCCGTTGGCGGCGAATGCCATGCTTTTTTACCGTTATGAACTGATGGGAACTAGCCAAAAAGGCGGCAACCAAGTACACCGGATTAAGGTAACGCCCATCCGGAAGCACGACCCCGTTTTTACCGGCTATGTGTACATTGTAGAAGACTCTTGGCGGCTGCACAGCTTGGACCTGTACATTACCAAAAATCAGCAGATTGAGTTTGTAGACACCCTGCGGGTTACGCAACAATTTACGCCCGCGGCTGGTAACGTGTGGGTGTTGCAATCCCAGAAATTTACGTTTGATCTAGAGGGCTACGGCTTTAAAGGCAACGGCTATTTTTCGGCGGTGTACAACAAATACCGCATCCGGCCGGCTTCTTTTGTAAAGCAGGCTCCTCAAACCGTGGCACCTGCTGCGCCTATTCCCGTGGTTCCGGATAAACCCATCGCGGCGACGCCAGTTCCTAAAAAACCATCGCGCCCGGCGCAAGAAATCCCGAACAAACAGCTAGCCGAGGACGGCGTGCCCACCGCCGATTTCTTTAAGAAAAAAGAAGTTTTGCTGATTGAGGAAAGCGCCAACGAACGCGACAGCGCCTACTGGGCAGCCATCCGGCCGGTGCCGCTCACCGATGAGGAAGTAGTAGATTACCATACCAAAGACAGCCTGCAAGTAATTAAAAACTCAAAACCTTACCAAGATTCTTTAGACCGGCTCAACAATAAACTTTCTTTTAGTAACCTGTTTCTGGGCGGCTATTCTTACCGAAAATCGTTTGAGGGCACCAGTTTCAGCGTGGAGCCAGTTACGCGCATTTGGCAATACAATACCGTAGAAGGGCTGGTGGCCAACGTGCGCCTCAACTACGCCAAACGGCTAGCCGACAAACGAACCTACACTATTGCGCCCACGCTGCGCTACGGTTTCAGTAACCAGAAACTGCAGGCCAAATTGACTGCCACTTTTGCGTATGATTTGGTAAAACGCCGCGGAATAGGGGCCGAGGGCGGCAAATTTGTGAGTCAGTTTAACGCCGCTGAACCCATTACGCCTTTCATCAACACCGTTTATACCTTGCTGATGGAAGAAAACTACCAGAAACTTTACCAGAAAGAGTACCTGCGCCTCTGGCATAACCGCGAGTTGGTGAACGGGCTGGCCGCCACTTTTATGGTTGAATACGCCCAACGGAGCATGCTCCACAACACCACCAACTACACTTGGCACAACCGCGACAACCGCGAATTTACCTCTAATGAACCCCTAAACGCTGAAATTGGCGGCACCGCTTTCCCGCAGCACCAAGCCCTGACGGCCGCGGTTGCGCTCACGTACCGGCCCGGCTCGGAATATATTTCGCACCCAGACCGCAAAATAAACCTGGGCTCCAAATGGCCTTTGCTTACGTTGAATTACCGCAAAGGAATTGCCGGTTTGGGTAGCGATGTAGATTATGATTTCGTGAG
>JBBSSO010000189.1:0-4953 GCA_038241905.1 Cytophagales bacterium
AACTAAGTTTCGTTTACCTTTGTAACCACACTTTCTCAGAACAAAAGGGCGCTTTACTATGCTGTTAGATTTTGAACAACCCATCGCATCTTTAGAAGGGAAATTAGCCGAAATGAAAAAACTGGCTGCTGAAAGCCAAGTTGACGTATCTGAGGCGGTGCATGCCTTGGAGAAAAAGATTAAAGCCTTAAAAAAGGAAACCTATGCCAACCTTACTCGCTGGCAACGCGTGCAACTTTCCCGCCACGCGGAGCGGCCGTACGCGCTAGATTATATAAAGGGACTTTGCTCTTCGTTTGTTGAACTGCACGGCGACCGCAACGTGGCTGATGACAAAGCCATGATTGGAGGTTTTGGCAAGATGGGCAACCAAACCGTTATGTTTATTGGGCAGCAAAAAGGCAGAAATACCAAAGACCGGCAGTACCGCAATTTCGGGATGGCTAACCCCGAAGGATACCGCAAGGCGCTCAGGCTCATGAAATTGGCCGAGAAGTTTAACAAACCTATTGTGACTTTGATTGACACGCCGGGTGCTTTTCCGGGCTTGGAGGCAGAAGAACGGGGTCAGGGCGAGGCCATCGCCCGCAACCTCAAAGAAATGTTCATGCTTAAGGTGCCCGTTATCTGTGTTATAATAGGAGAGGGAGCATCGGGCGGCGCCCTAGGCATTGGTATTGGTGATAAAGTGCTGATGCTGGAAAATACCTGGTATTCAGTTATTTCGCCGGAGTCATGCTCTTCTATTCTGTGGCGCAGCTGGGACTTTAAAGAGCAGGCTGCCGAGGCGCTGAAACTTACCGCCAAAGACATGCTGGGCAACAAATTGGTAGACGGCATTATAAAAGAGCCTCTGGGTGGCGCGCACATGAACCCCGAGAAAATGATAAAAACCCTCAAAAAAGAGATTAAAGACACTTTGGCCAAGCTCAATGCACTCTCTCCCGAAGAAAGAATTATGAGCCGTATTGAGAAGTTTGGCGAAATGGGCGTGGTAACGGAGTAATTCCTGTTTTTGACCTGTTTTTTAAAAATCACCCTTAAAACAGCCTGCTTATGTCGCTCACGCTTTATCCTATCCCAACCGGTAACTTTAAATTGGACGGTGGCGCTATGTTTGGCGTGGTGCCGAAGGCCTTGTGGCAGCGCACTAATCCTGCTGATGAAAACAACCTCTGCACCTGGGCCATGCGTTGCCTTTTGGTGCAAACTGACAACCGCTTAATTCTAATTGACAACGGCATCGGGGATAAGCAAGACGCTAAGTTTTTCAGTCATTATTATTTGCATGGTGATGATACCTTGCAAAAATCGTTGCATAAGGTTGGTTTTGGGTTTGATGACATAACAGACGTTTTCTTAACCCACCTGCATTTTGACCACTGTGGCGGCTCTGTAAAATACGGCGAAGGCAGCCAACACCTAGAAACCGTTTTTCCAAAAGCCCAATACTGGAGCAATCAAGATCATTGGCTGTGGGCTACGCAACCAAACCCTAGAGAGAAAGCCAGTTTTATTAAAGAAAATATTTTGCCCGTGCAGGATAGTGGCCAGTTAGCATTTGTGACAGCAGGACAGACAGAATTTGTGCCGGGTTTTAATCTTGCTTACGCCGATGGCCATACGGATAAAATGATGATTCCGCAGTTGGCTTACAAAGGCCGTACGCTATGTTTCATGGCTGATTTATTGCCCAGCGTGGGCCACATTCCGTTGCCGTACGTGATGGGTTATGATACCCGGCCTTTGTTAACCATGCAAGAAAAAGAGGCTTTCCTGAAACAGGCCGCAGATGAGCAGTGGGTATTATTTTTAGAACATGATGCCGCAAATGAATGCTGCACCGTAAAGCATACGGAGAAAGGCGTGCGAGTTGACCAAGTTTTTCCCTTCGCAGATTTATAGAACGCGGCAGGGATTTATTTTTCTAAATTAAGAGCAAATTCGTAGAGCACCTAACTTTTATAGAATGTTTATCTAAAGCCTCTTTTTGCGATGAATTTCCAGGTTCTTGAAATTTGCAAACGTAAGAAATGTTTGAGATTCGCCATAATCACGCACTGAAACTCCTTTAATAAGACTCGAGATTATTTTGAACGAAATTCTTAGTAGAGTACAAGCATTCCCTGAGTTAAAGGAACAATTAAAGTTGAGGGCATCCGTATACGTTTTAAATTATGCATATCAGGTTAATGAGAAACGCACTTTACGCTCTTTTACTTTTTGTTGGAATTTCAAATACGTATGGCCAAGCAAACAATGATGCTCTAATACCCACCAAAATTTACCAGCGCTCTCTTACGGTGGGCGGAAGCCTTTCTGGATCTTATAAAAGTTTGATCAACCACATAGGTACCGAAACCATAACAGGATATCGGGCCCAAGTGGAGGGCGATGTGAAAGTGGGCTATTTTATTTTGAAAGACATGGCATTGGGCGCTAGAGTCACGGCCAATCATCAATTCTTGAAGTTTAAAACACAGGAAACTGCCCTACAAAACAAATATCTGCTGGTTGGCCCGTATGCGCGCTATTACCACCAAAGCAGCCTTTTTGCCGAAGCAGGTTATGCCTTCGGAATGAATAAAACTTCTCATGAGTTTAAATCTAAACTAACTGAAGCTCGGGGTGGCGTAGGATATTCGTATTTTATCAGCCCTAAATTGGCCCTAGAACCTGCCATTTACCTAACTTACTTGCAAGAAAAAAGGACAGATAACACCAATTCAAACAAATATTTATCTGAATTTGGGCCTACGCTTTCTTTGGGGCTACAAATTTACTTGTACCGCGAGAAGGCTGTATCATTGAGTCACGGTATGTATTAGAATATCAGAAATGCCAGATGCGCGAGAACCAGTCGGACAGGCTGGTTCTTTTTTGTATTATTGCACCTTAAATTAACCCAGCGCTCATGTTCGGAAAAGCAGTCTCAAATTTAATCTTTAAAGTTGCCGGTTGGAAACAGGTGGGGAGCTTACCGCCCGGGCTTAATAAAGCCATAATGATTGCCGCGCCTCATACCAGTAACTGGGACTTTGTGTTCTCTCGGGCTGCTTTTTACCTAATGGATATTCCCGTTAGGATGACTATAAAAAAGGAAGCCTTTTTCTTTCCGATTGGTAATTTAATCGGATCAATGGGCGCAATTCCCGTGGACCGCAAAAAAAACAACAACTTGGTCAATTTTATGGTGGAGCTTTTCAATACCCATGAAAAGATGATTATGATGGTCACCCCTGAGGGAACCCGGAAATACCAGCCGCGCTGGAAGAAAGGATTTTACCACGCGGCCACGCAAGCTGGCGTTCCCATTGTGTTGGGTTTCCTTGATTATGCCAAAAAAGAAGCTGGAATTGGCCCCGTTGTTTACCCTACCGGCGATTATGAAGCTGACCTAGAAACAATTAAATCTTTTTACCGCACCGTCACTCCAAAATACCCCGAGCAAGGAGTTTTATAAAAGTCTACAAATTAGAAATTCTCCTGTTTTAGGCCTGTTTTTTAAAAAACAGGCCTAAAACAAGAGAATTTCTTTTTGCCATACCTTCGGCTACGCCGATAAAGCAGATGACGTTTCCGGCTCTGGCGCCAAATCGCGCAGGTCAACTGGGATAACTTTAGAAACGCCGGCTTCTAGCATGGTAATCCCATAAATCACATCAGTAGACACCATGGTCCGCTTGTTATGCGTAACGACAATGAACTGGGAATCTTGCGAAAACTTTTTCACGATGGTGTTAAATTTATCAATGTTTGCATCGTCTAAAGGAGCATCTACCTCGTCAAAAATACAAAAAGGAGCCGGTTTTAAAAGATAAATGGCAAAGAGTAGCGAAATGGCCGTTAGCGTTTTCTCACCGCCAGAAAGTTGGTTAATGGTAAGCGGACGTTTGCCTTTGGGGCGCGCCATAATTTCAATTTTTGATTCTAGCGGATTTAACGGGTCGGCAATTATGAGGTCACAGGTGTCTTCTTCCGTGAAAAGCGATCGGAACACCAACATAAAGTTTTCCTTTATTTTATCAAAAGCCAGCAGGTATTTTGCCTTGGCCACGGTATCTATTTCGGCAATGGTTTCTAGCAATTGTTGTTTAGCATCTACCAAATCATTCTTTTGCGTAAGAATAAAGTGGTGGCGGGTTTCAATTTCCTGGTAAGCCTCGGCGGCCATGGGGTTTACGGGACCAACGTTTTCCAACTTTTGTTTAATGGTACTAACCTGCTGGCTTAGTTCCTCGTTGCTGATATCCATTTTCTCAGCAGGAGCTTCAGCCAACTCTTCTGGGTTCATGTTAAATTCTGCGGAGAGGCGCTCCACCACAGAAACTAATTTAATGCGAGTATCTGTGATTGCTTGCTGCATGTGCTGGAAAACGTCAGCGGTGTTCTGCTGTTTGCGCTGCAACTCACGTATGGTTTTCCCTTTTTCGTCTACCTCGCCGCGCAATTTAAAATAAGCTTTTTCCACCTCATCCAAGTCGCGGGCCAAGTCTTTTCTGGCTACCAAACCTTCTTCCAAAAGGACATTCTGGTCTTCAACAAACTGGTCTAGCACTACGGTTTCGTCTTCGGCCTTGGCCAATTCATCTTGCAACTGCACCAAACTTTCTTGGTGGTTGATGACCGTTTTTTGTTTGTAAGCCAGTTCTTGCTGCGTGCTTTGTAATCGGTTTTTAAGCTGATGAAACTTGATGTTTTCTTGGTTAAAGACAATACTTACCTCGGCTATTATTTCGTTCTGTTTGTCAAGCAGTTGCGTTAATCCCAAAAGCTCATTTTCAAAGCCTTGCAGGCTGATGGATTTACTCTCAGAATCGGGGAGGAGGTCAGCTAGGGTTTCTCCCAATTCCTGTATTTTATCAAACTATTCATCCTTTTTGCCAGCCCGGTTTTGTAGGTTGAGGAGAAATTGTTCGTACCGCACTTTGTGGCTCACCAGTTCTTGTTGTA
>JBBSSO010000190.1:0-4937 GCA_038241905.1 Cytophagales bacterium
AAGGCCGGTAAAAGGTCTTTTTCATAGAAATCTTCAAAAGACCGGGAGCCGTAAATGGCTTTTTCGCGTTTGCCCAGTAGGTTTAGGTTGGGCCCGTTCAGGATCAGTATTTTCATAAAGCGGTGGCTAGACGTAAGGTTGCCCCAGGTAAATAATTTAGGGCGATGGTTAAATGTACGCAAAAATACGCTTTACCCGCCAAATGTGCGGAGGTGGTGCAACCATCACCCAACAATTAGTGTATTTTTGTTTTCTATGAACTGGCCAAGCAGCATCAAGCAATTTAAAGCCTACTTACAGCTAGAGAAATCGCTGTCGGGGCATTCTGTTGAGGCTTACCTCCGCGATATCGGCAAATTGCCCCAGTATTTTGAAGCAACCGGAGAGTCCATAACTCCGCTCCATGTCACTTCCAAGCATTTGCAGGGCTTTCTGGAGTGGATTAACGCGCTGGGGATGGCCACGCATTCTCAGGCGCGTACGCTCTCGGGCATCAGGGCGTTCTACAAATTCCTAATCATGGAAGACCTGCTAGACGCTGACCCCACCGAAACCATTCAAAGTCCCAAACTGGGTCGCAAACTCCCCGATGTATTAAGTTACGATGAAATTGTCCAGCTTTTTGACGGCCTAGATGTGAGCACGCCCGAGGGCACGCGCAACAAAGCCATGCTAGAAACCCTGTACAGCTCAGGTTTGCGCGTTTCTGAACTCATTGAATTACGGCTCAGTAATTTGTATCACGATTTGGGTTTTCTGCGCGTGACCGGCAAAGGCAACAAAGAGCGCCTGGTTCCCATCGGTAGAGATGCCCTCAAATACATCCGGATTTACCTCGATGGCGTGCGCCAGCACCAAGTCATAAAAAAAGGCCAAGAAGATTTTGTGTTTCTAAATCGCCGCGGCGCCAGCCTAAGCCGGGTAATGGTGTTTACTATTATCAAAGACCTAGCCGCCAAAACGGGTTTACAGAAAAGCATTAGCCCGCACACGTTTCGGCATTCCTTCGCCACGCACCTTATTGAGGGCGGCGCTCACCTGCGCGCTGTGCAGCAAATGCTGGGCCATGAGTCCATCACCACCACCGAAATCTACACCCACCTAGACCGCGATTATCTAAAGCAAGTCATCCAAGAATTTCACCCCAGAAGCTAAAAGTAGTATGGTTTTTTAGGCGATGTTTTTTTTGCAGAAAAGCTTTCTTGAATCTTTTGGTTATGCGTTTTAGGCCTGTTTTTGGAAAAGCAGGCCTAAAACAGAAAACCAAAAAAGTTATATTAGCCGATAGAATTTTTAAAGACAAATGTGAAAAGACGGCATGCTGCAAAAACGCAATCTTAATACGGCAGCAAGCCTAATAAAGTCTGCGCAGCCGCAAACGGCGATTTCTGGCCAGAAGCAACTTGGCTAGCCAGCTGAGTCCATTGCGCCTGCACCGCCGGAAGTTGGTAAAACCGTTCTTCCAGGCTCTGCCTGATGCTCTGTTTAAGCCAATGCATGTTCTGATCTTGACGACGGCGCTGGAAGAAACCGTTGGCGGTGGTGAGAGCCTGGTATTCTTGCACCGTTTGCCAAAGGTCGGCCAGGCCGGTTTTTTCGGTGGCAGAGCAAACGGATACCTTCGGGCTCCAGCCCGACGCACTGCTGGGGAAAAGATGGAGCGCACTTTTATACTCCGCTTGAGCGCTGGTGGCAGCGGCAAGGTTCTGGCCATCAGCTTTGGTGATGGCTAGCGCATCGGCCATTTCCATAATTCCTTTCTTGATGCCTTGTAATTCATCGCCGGCCCCGGCCAGCATTAAAAGCAAGAAAAAATCGACCATTTCGTGCACGGCCGTTTCAGATTGGCCTACGCCCACGGTTTCCACAAAAATTACATTAAAGCCAGCCGCCTCGCAAAGTAAAATGCTTTCGCGGGTGCTGCGGGCCACGCCTCCAAGCGTTTTGCCCGCCGGCGATGGCCGAATATAGGCACGAGGATGAGCCGCTAACGTTTCCATGCGGGTTTTATCGCCTAAAATACTGCCGCCAGTGCGTTGGCTGCTGGGGTCAATGGCCAGCACCGCCAGCTTGGTCTCCGGATTTTGCAACACATAATTCCCGAAAGCCTCAATAAACGTACTTTTGCCCACGCCCGGCACGCCCGTAATGCCCACCCGCACTGCGTTGCCAGCATGGGGCAAAATCTGCTCCATTACCTGGTTGGCCAATTCTTGGTCAGAAGCTAGAGTGCTTTCGGCTAAGGTAATGGTCTGGCTTAGCAGCACACGGTTGCCTGACAAAACCCCGGCAGCGTACGTATGGGCAGAAAATCGTTTGGCCACTCTATTAAAGGTAGTTTGGTTGGAGGTACGTTAAAGATAGGTCCAAGTCTTGAGTCTTTGGTCTGATAAAAAGAAAAACTCTTGTTTTAGGCCTGTTTTTCCAAAAACAGGCCTAAAACAAGAGTTTTTTCTTGCACTCAAATAAACTATTTTATTTCTGATGCACCACAAAACCGGTGGATGGGGGCAAGGGCAGAAAGTAATAGGCCGGAAAGTTAGGTAACCCAAACTCGCTTTTCTGGGCGCCTAAAGAGATCCCGTTGTCTTTGTAGTCACAGTCTGCACCTGCGGCGTTGGGCTGCCGGATTACCCCTAAATAACTACTGCCGTTGCGCGCCACGTAAATGCGGCCGTCCGGGCCCAGTTGCAGCGCGCCTATTTTACGACTCAAACTTTTAGCAACTTGGGTACCTGATTTGGCGATGGCCTCCGGGCTGCCTGCTTTCAGATCGAACTGGAAAATGCGCGCTTCGCCGCCAGCAAGGCCGTTTTTGCCGCCGTACAGTTTAGAACCGTCCGGCGAGAATTCAAGGCCATAGGCTTCGTCAAAACGGCCCATGTCAACTAAATTGCTGAGGGTGCCCGTGGCCTTGTTAAAGTCAAAGAGTTCAATCTTATTTCCGGGCGCCCAGGTGGCGACGGCCAATTTATCGCCGGTAGGCGAGGCTTTTATGTAACCGATGGTGCCGCCGTTGTCGCCGGTGTGCATGCTGCCAATTTGGCTTTCTACTGGCGTAAACGTGATGCCCGCCGCTGAAACCAAATAGGCATAAAAAATGCTGCTGTTCCAGCGATGTGTTATAACCCAATAATCGCGGCCGTTCTGGTGGCGCACCGCGGTCAGTTTCTCAGTAACCGGCGCAAAAACGAGGTTGTTTTTAGAAACTACTTCGCCTAGGCCGCCGTTTTTGGTCATGTCAATTAAGTGGTATTGCAAGCCGTGGTCTTGGCCCTGAAAATCAGTAGTGAACAGGTAATATAGGTTGGCGGAACCAGGCTTGGGCAGAATTAACGCCGATTGCGTGGATGACTCATGGCCTTTCAACTCAGAGCCATTGGCCATCAGTTCGCGGTTTTTGTTCCAAACCTGCATGCCATTGGAGTAAAAAAGCAAATTACCTTGGGCGTCTGAAAGCGTGGCACTGCCTTCTTCAGAATATAGTTTGCTGTCTTTGAGGGGTTTGGGGTCGGCTGGGTCAGCGAATGAAAGGCCCGCGTTCCGTCCAAAATACCAAACGGTTGCCTCATGCTGGGCCCAAACAAGAGAAGCCGACAGCGTAAGACAAACAAGTAGCAGACGTTTAAGAATCTTCTTCATCATCATTAGAACAGTTTTACGCCACGCAAGAATTCAAAGATTGGGCCAGAAACTTATAGCGTTTTTCAACCCGTATTAGTTGGAATAAATTGTTTTGTCCGCGAGTATTAAAATTTTACGTATAAATAAGAATATTTTAATTCTGGGGATTTAAGCATTATCTTTAGGCCGTCTTAACTGCATTCTCTGTTTATTTGGTAAGAAATTCTTATTCCGCGGTTGCTGTTTGACGATTATTGAGACGGTTTTCCCCCAGTCTTTTGCAGCTTGCTCCGTATGAAAAAAGAACTTCAGAACTCCTTAGGCCGAACTTTTATTACCATCACCTATGATGCCCTGAACCATACCGTCTGCAACAATTGGGTAGGCTACCAGACGTTTGAAAGTATAGTGGCCGGAGCCAACGCGTGCGCTGAATCCTTACAACGCCACAACTGTCCCAACCTTTTGAACGACAACCGCCAAGTTATTGGGCCTTGGAACCACGCTGTAGAGTGGATTGCCACTGACTGGACGCCCCGCGTTATCGCCAACGGCCTCCGTTGTTTCGCCCACGTAGTTAACCCAGATTCTTTAGCAAAAATGTCTAGCGAGGAAATGCAACAAACCGTGGCAGGTTTTCAAATGCAGATTTTCGGGGATATTGAGGAGGCTAAACAGTGGCTGCAAGACAACACTGAAGCTCGTATGCAGGCGTAAGAAACCAAGCTGTACTCGCGTTTTAAAAATTATCCTTTAACGCATCCTCGTTTTCTTACCAGTCCTTGGTGCTGCTTTTTTTTAAAAGTTAGTTGGTTGACAAACTAAGTTTATGAAATCGCAATCTAAAGATGGTGCTTGTAATTATAGGAAAGTAACCCTCTTGTTTTTTCGCGCAATAATTCTGTTTTAGGCCTATTTTTTAAAAAACAGCCCTAAAACAGACAAGTAAACTTGGTGAAGTTTCTTGCCACAAATAGGTCTACAAATTCAGTCTTGTAGCAAAAACATTTTGGGCATTTGTGATATCCTTAGCTCCACTGTTTTTCTAGTTCGCCCACAAGGTCCTTTCAGGATGACAAAGAAAAATATGGTAAATGAATTAGTCTCTTTTAATAAATAGAAATTTAGGTTGCCAACTGTCAATGTCAAGCTTAAGCGACAGCTTACGCCTTCAGCAACTTCTCTAAAATCTCCTGCGCAGCCGCGCTGATAACTGTGCCTGGTCCAAATACGCCGGCTACTCCCAAATCAAACAGAAACTGGTAATCTTGCGCCGGAATAACGCCTCCGGCGATGACCATAATATCTTCTCG
>JBBSSO010000191.1:0-4936 GCA_038241905.1 Cytophagales bacterium
AATTCCCGTTTTTGGCCTACTTTCGTAAAAACAGGCCGAAAACAGCTTTAACCAGATTTAATGAAGAAACGAGTAGCCCTTCTTGGCTCCACGGGTTCCATCGGCACGCAGGCTTTGGAGGTAATCCAAGCGCACCCAGATACCTTCGAGGTAGAAGTTTTAACCGCCCACAGCAACGCAGACCTCTTAATCCGGCAAGCCATCGCCTTTCAACCTAACGCCGTGGTCATTACCAAAGAGGAGCTTTATGAGACCGTGCGCGAAGCTCTGAGAGGCCACCCCATTAAGGTTTACGCCGGCATGAACGCCGTTAACAGCGTGGTGCAAATGGATACGGTTGATGTGGTACTAACGGCCATGGTGGGCTACGCGGGCTTGCAATCAACAGTTAAAGCCATTGAAGCGGGCAAAACCATCGCCTTGGCGAACAAAGAAACGCTGGTAGTGGCCGGGCAATACATTGCGCAGCTGGCCCGCCAAAAAAGCGTCTCCATTTTTCCGGTAGATTCTGAGCACAGCGCTATTTTTCAGTGTTTGGTGGGTGAGTTTCATAACCCGATAGAGAAAATAATATTGACGGCTTCTGGCGGGCCGTTTAGGGGCAAAGACCGCTCTTTTTTGCAAACCGTAACCAAAGCGCAGGCGCTTAAGCACCCTAACTGGGAAATGGGCGCCAAAATTACCATTGATTCTGCCAGCCTTATGAACAAAGGTTTGGAGGTAATAGAAGCCAAATGGCTATTTGGGCTACAGAATAACCAGATTGAAGTAGTGGTGCACCCGCAATCTATTGTGCATTCTCTGGTTCAATTTGAAGACGGCTCGCTGAAAGCGCAACTGGGCCTGCCCGATATGAAACTGCCCATTCAGTACGCATTGGGCTACCCAAATCGTTTGCCAAATAAATTTCCGAGGTTTAATTTTCTGGACTATCCGCAGCTTACTTTTGAGCCCGCCGATGTGGCTACGTTTCAAAATTTAGGTTTGGCTTTTGCCGCGATGGAAACGGGAGGCAATGCGCCCTGCATCCTAAACGCCGCCAACGAGGTAGCCGTGGACGCTTTTTTGCAGGAGCAAATTGGGTTTCTGGCCATGTCTGACCTCATAGCAGACTGTCTCGCCAAAGTTGCGTATATTGCCGAGCCTTCTTTGTTAGATTACGTGGAAACTGATGCGGAAACCCGCCGCCTGGCGCTTTCCTTTTTTCAGAAATAAGTAGAAACAAAGACCGACTTTTCCGGTTTTCAGGCAAAAGAAACAGAATAAACATGCGGTACCCACCCGGGGCCGAAAGACTTTTAAAGACAGTAAATGGATGCATTAGTAATGGCCGGCCAATTAATTTTGGGCCTGACCATCTTGGTTGGAATACACGAATTAGGTCACATGCTGACCGCCAAATATTTTGGGATGCGGGTGGAGAAATACGCCATCGGGTTTCCGCCCAAATTAGTGAGCAAGCAAATAGGAGAAACCGAGTACATGATTGGCCTGATTCCGTTGGGTGGCTACGTGAAAATAGCGGGCATGGTAGATGAGTCGCTAGACACGGCCTCTTTGAGTCAAGAACCGCAGCCTTGGGAGTTTAGGGCTAAACCGGCTTGGCAGCGCCTTATTGTAATGATGGGCGGCATTATATTTAACGTTATTACCGGCATTCTCATTTTCGCGGCGTTGGCTTTCACCTACGGCGAAAGTTATTACCTGGCCAAAGACATTAAATACGGCATTGTCACCAATGATACCGGCCATAAAATTGGCTTGCGCAACGGCGATAAAATTGTAGCTATTAATGGCAAACCGCTGGTGGAATTTCAAGACGTGTACAGCCCAGATGTTTTGTTGGGCAGTAACAGTTCTTACACCGTTGAGCGCGATGGGCAGCAGGTAAACATTGCCGTGCCTAACAACTTAATGGACCAGCTTATTGACGATGACAAGACCAGGTTTATCTTGCCCCGCGAGCCTTTTGAGGTAGAAAAAGTACAGGCTGGCTCCGCTGCCGCGTCTATGGGTTTGCAAAAAGGCGACAAAATAACCCGCGTAGCTGATCAACCCATCCAATTTTTTGACGAGTTGCAGAAAGTATTGCAAGAAAATGCTAACAAAAAAGTAAGTCTTGACATTGACCGCAGCGGCCAGAAAATTACCAAAGAAGTTACCGTGCAAGAAGGCGGCACGCTGGGTTTCAACCCCAAACTATTACTGCCCCGCGCCACCCGCGAGTACGGATTACTAGAATCTATTCCGGCCGGCATTGACCGCGCGTATTTCATTATCTCAACTCAAATAAAGGGTTTCGGGAAAATTTTTAGCGGCGAGGCCTCGGCTTCTAAATCCATTGGCGGACCCATGATGATTGCTCAAACCTTCGGCGGCGATTTCTCTTGGGTTAATTTCTGGACCATCACGGCCATGCTTTCCATGGTATTGGCGTTCATGAATTTCTTGCCCATCCCTGCACTGGATGGCGGCCACGTAATGTTTTTAACTTATGAAATGGTCTCTGGTCGTAAGCCGTCAGACAAATTTTTAGAGAATGCCCAAAAAGTAGGCATGGTGCTGTTACTGGCGTTAATGGCTTTTGCAATTGGCAATGATTTGTTTAAAACCTTCTTTTAATAAATCAGAACCAAAAAAATAAACAGAAAAAGACGCAAGCTTTAGCGTCTTTTTCTGTTTATACCAAAACCGAGCGTAGGCAAGTGCTCCTAGCCACGCACCAGTTCTTTTAGTAAAGCGGTTAACCTGTTTTCGGCCTATTTTTCTAAAAACACGCCGAAAACAGTAACTTGGAGCTGAGTTTTAACAGATTATTATGTTACGATGTAGCAAAGGCACTCGTGCAAATTCTTACTACGCATTTTTGCGCCAAAAAGAATAAAGCAGCGCGGAACCCGAAATGCTTGGCAAGGTGCAAGATTGTCCTGCCAACATGCACAAACCTGATAGCAGATTTTCGTTTAGTCATTGGCTAGAGTGGGGGACGCAGACCGGAAAGCGAAACCAAAAGGCATCTATTCTATGAAAAAAAATTTCTTTTGGCTGATGGCGTTTCTTCTTTTACTGAGTACCGGCGCATGTTCATCGGTGTACATGCCCAATACGCCCAGCACCCCTATGCTCAGCAACCAAGGCGAGCTAAGCACCAGCGCCCACATCACGCTCCGCGGAAACGCCACCTTTAACTCGGCCTACGCCGTGACTGACCACGTGGGCGTATTGGTGAGCGGGGCCATGATGAGCAATAAATCAGAGAAGAAAGACTTTAGACACAACTTGCTAGAAGCGGGCGGCGGCTGGTTTACCACATTTGGGCCGCAGCAGAACCGGATTTTAGAAATTTATGGCGGCTTAGGCCGTGGCAACAGCGACCGCACCTTCCGGCGCAAAGGAGCGGAGGGAATGGAAACCTATGATCGGCAGGAAACTACGTTCAACAAGGTTTTTGTGCAGGTGAATTACTCGTCTAAAAAGAAAAGGACGCTAAACTTTTTAGGCCAATCTTTGCCGATGAATTACGGTACCGCCCTGCGGCTAAGCTACCTGACTATGGTAGATTTTGTCCGGAACGACAACCCACATCCTACCGAGGATAATATTTTCTTTGAGCCCGTATTTTACACCCGCATGACGCTTTCGCCCACGGTGCAGCTCCAATATACCAGCGGCAGCACATTCGGCCTCAAAAACCGTGATTTCATGACAGCAGGCAATTCTGTATTAAGCCTAGGCGTCATCATCAATGTAGGCGGATTAAAGCTAAGAAAGTAAATAGCGCTAATTAGCTTTGCGATACACCAAACTTTAAATACGAATGTTCCCAGAAGCAATTCTGCCGCCTACTATTACGCCTAGGTTAGCAAGTTGCTTAAACTCCTAAACCGCCTAAGATTTCAAGTTCCTGTCCTTTGCTTGGTAGTCCATCAAGCAGCAGGATTGCTTTCCCTATCAACTCCCGAACGCCTTTCACGTTAAGCGAATTATCGTGGTCCTCTTTGCTATCCCAAATTTCGGTGATGTAAACAGAATGTAGGTCACCTTCGTCTTTGCCAATTGCATAAAGTTTGCAACCTTTCGCAGTAGATAAAAGCTGAGATGCTTCTATTAAAATTTGAGCAAGTTCGTCGGTGTGGCCCGCTTTCGCTGTCAATTTTCCGTGGAGGAGGTATTTGTTTTCCATGTTAGTTTGATGTTTGATTTATAGTGGGTTTTTAGCGGTTAGTAAACAATGTGAGCGAGATTTTGCCGTCGTTTAAAATATTAAGCGTAGTATAGAGCTTTCTTTTTGTCAATTTATTTATGTGAATTTACCCAAAAACAACACTTTATCTGTAACTTTTCCAAATATTCTTTTTTTAAAACGGATAAGACTTTATTGTATTTTATTGCTCACTTCTAATTAGGCTAGCCTTCCTTTTTCTTTCTTTATGTAAGCCAATTGCCAAACCAACAAGGCCAATTACTGTACAAGTAATAATCCAGAACCCAATATTATAGTTGTCAACCACTATTCTATACATAAAGGTGAATATAAATAGAGCCAGTCCAATAGTTTGCCAAACTAAATCTTTTTCTAACCTAAAGTTCTTGTCAATATCTGGCGTTAAGTTCATTAGTATTTTAAGCTCGTCCCATTCCCAAAGTATGAGTAATAAATTTGCCAGTAACATAAGTCCAGTAATTAATGGGGTATAGGCAAAGTCATAGGACAAAGTTATCATGAAGATATTCAGGATAATTGGGAGCATAAGTATTGCTCCCAATTTAGAATACCTTTGGGTCATTAAGAGAAAACCAGCTATTAATTGACCTACCCCAATAAATTTCCAATATAACCCAGACTGGTACATCGTTTCAAAGAAATGCCAAGCACTGTTGATAGGACTCAATGCACCGCTCTCAGATGTGAATCGATTTCCTTTTATTTTTATAA
>JBBSSO010000192.1:0-4927 GCA_038241905.1 Cytophagales bacterium
CGTGGCCGAGCTGCGGTACGGGAAAATTCAGGAGGCTGAAGTCAGGCTAAAAGATTTTCAGGAGCAGGTAAAAGTACAGCAAGAAGGCGAGCACATGTTGCAAGAAGAAGTAACCGCCGAAGATATTGCGGAGGTTGTAGCCAAATGGACAGGCGTACCCGTGAATAAAATGCTGCAAAGCGACCGCGAAAAACTGCTGCACCTCGAACAAGAATTAGGCAACCGCGTGGCCGGTCAGGAAGAAGCCATTGCCGCCATTTCGGATGCCGTGCGCCGCAGCCGGGCCGGGTTGCAAGACCCCAAACGGCCCATCGGGTCGTTCATCTTTTTGGGCACCACGGGCGTGGGTAAAACTGAACTCGCCAAAGCCTTGGCAGATTTCCTGTTTAACGATGAGAACGCCATGGTGCGCATTGACATGAGCGAGTACCAAGAACGGCACGCCGTGAGTCGTTTGGTGGGCGCGCCTCCGGGCTACGTGGGCTATGACGAAGGCGGCCAGCTAACCGAGGCCGTGCGCCGCAAGCCTTACTCCGTTATTCTGCTAGATGAGATTGAGAAAGCCCACCCAGACGTGTTCAATATTTTGCTACAGGTTTTAGACGATGGTAGATTAACCGACAACAAAGGCCGGGTAGCCAACTTCAAAAACACCATCATCATTATGACCTCTAACATTGGGGCGCACATTATTCAAGAAAACTTTCAGGATTTAGACGAGCTGAACCCGGAACCTACCATTGAAAGAACCAAAGAAGAAGTGCTGGAGGTGTTAAAGAAAACGCTTCGGCCAGAGTTCCTCAACCGGATTGATGAAGTAATTATGTTCCGTCCGTTGAGCACCAAAGAGATCCGGAAAATTGTGGACATCCAGTTCCGCCAGATTCAGAACCGATTGGTAGAAACCGGCATCCGTTTGGAAGCGACCAACGAAGTGCTGGACTTTTTGAGCGATGAGGGTTACGATCCGCAGTTTGGCGCGCGGCCCCTCAAACGCGTGCTGCAACGCCGCGTGCTCAATGAACTGTCAAAAGCCATCTTGTCTGGCGATATCCGGAAAGACGCTGTGGTTGAAGCCGTGTTGCAAGACGGACAGATCAAGTTTAACAACGTAGATTTAGACTTGTCGCTGAACAGCTAAGTGCCGGTTTAAACAAGGATGCCTAAACCGTTTAAAGCCGCCGAAGAAAATCTTCGGCGGCTTTTTTTTGCCAGCGTGAATGGTTTATTTTTCTGGCGCACGCGCCGATTGATCTTCTGTTTTCGGCCTGTTTTTCTAAAAACAGGCCGAAAACAGAAATCTGCCTAAACGCGACGGTCTTTATTGTTGGAACGTTGGCAATTCTTACATTTGCTTACTGCGCGAATTGTGCTGGCTGAGTTTTAAATTAAATATTTGGCGCTTGTCTTTTCATAAGGTGAATAGATATTTGTTGAACTGCATTACTGCCTTGCCAACTGCGTTTTGGGCCTATTTTTTGAAAAACAGGCGTAAAACAGCTCTGCCTAGACAGATTAGAATTTTACCGTACCATGCTGGCTGAATCTTACCAAGTGCTGCAAGTTCCGTTTGGTGCAGAAATGCCCCAAATTAGGCAGGCTTACCGGCGGCTGGTGCTGCAGTACCACCCAGACCGCAACCAGCAGCCGGGCGCCAAAGACACTTTTTTGCGCGTGCAAGCCGCCTATGAATATCTGCAACGCTACCAAGAAACCGGCATAGCCAACCCTTCTCGGTTTACTGCTCCTTCCTCCCCGCCTAAATCAACCGCTGAAGCAGAAAAAGAAAAGTACCAATATGTGTATGAACCGCCCCAAAACCCCGCTGAGTTTGCCGCTTGGGCCCGCGTGGCCAAAGCGCGCGCGCAGCAGCAAAAAGAAAAGGACCAAGCCGCTTTTATCCATCGCATTCAAGACATGAAAACCAAATGGTGGTACCAACCGGCGCGCCTCGGCTCCTATTTTGTGTTGGTAGTAGGCTTTTTGCTGGGCCTTTTCTGTTTGTTGCTCCCCTTTCTATTCTTGCTGAGCCCCAACCCAAAGATGATATTGATGGGTATTTTTCTACTCCCCATGGGGATGGCTATGATCAAAGTAATGCGCACGTTTAGAGAAGAAATAAGAAGAAACTTTGGAGAAAATATCCCGCCATCGGCTTCGTAAAACCTCATTTCCTGTTGATTAATCTGTACAGCAATTCCTCCTTAAAGTGGTTTTACATCGAAGGAAATTCAACTTTTGAAATATATTAACGATGTGAAACCGCGCCAATTTTGGCGTTTTAAAACGGCATACTTAGTTTTCTGTTTTAGGCGTGTTTTTAGAAAAACAGGCCTAAAACACCATCGGGCGACAGCCCAAATAAAAAACGGCGAGACTTCTGTTGCCAGAAACATCGCCGTTTTACGGTTATATAAATACCTTATTCCTTCTTCTTAAAATCTCCGCGTTTGATGGATTGAATAACTTGGTACCACGCAAACGGATTGAGCAGCGGGTTATTGGCACCCTGATTGTAGCCGCCGCGGCGCATCATCTGTTGGTTTTGCAGGTTCATGTACTGGCGGTGATTCGCGTTGCCATCCATGGGCGTGTTCCGGAACATTTGCTGCACAATTTGGTCGCTCATGGCGGTTTGGCGGTCAATGCCGTCGTTGGTTTGCATGGCTAGCACGGCTTGGGTAAAATCGCGGAAAGTGGCGTACGGAAACACCCGGATTTCGGGCAAAATATTGGGGTCTTCCATCATCTCAATAATCACAGAATAACTATCTCGCTCAAAGTTCTGCGGAATAATTAAAGACTGCCGGGCAAACCCGATGGAACTGAACACCACGCTATCGCCGGCCAGCACGGGCAACGAGAAGAAACCGTATTCATTGGTACTGGTGCCGCGGCCCGCTTTGGGAATGTACACGTTGGCTCCGGCTAAGCCCAAGAGGCTATCGCCGGCCGTAATAACACCGGTTAACTGAATGACTTTGCGCGCCCCCTGGCCGTAGGCCGATGTAAAATTGAAAGCAACGCAAAAAAGCAAAACCAGACTAAGGCGCAGTAAAAAGGGCTTTAAGCGGTCTGCAGAAACGGAAGAGGTAAAATATAGCGTGTTCATGGGTCAGTTGGTTTACAAGTATAGGCTTTTTATGGTACTTTGCGGTGCAGTACGCCATTATTTAATTTACGGGGAGAGGCGGCATGAGGCTTAAAAATTTCAACATCAGTTTTGGCGAGCAAGTTTTCAAGGCCCTCGGCGACAGCTCCAGAATCCGGATTCTGTCTTTGCTGCTGAGCCACAAAGAACTGTGCATCGCAGATCTGGAGCTGGTCTTGGATTTTACGCAAACCAAAACCTCGCGCCATTTAATTTACCTCAAAAATGCCGGGTTGGTCTCTTATCGTAAACAAGATCAGTGGGCTTTTTATTATATAAAAGACGAATCAATGGATCTTTTGCAGCAAATGCTGGGCTACCTAGAGAAAGATCCGCAACTCCTCCGCGACCAAGAAGTGTACCTCACCCTGTTCTCTAACCGTGAGCTGGCCATTAACCGCATTCAGCGGCGGCATTTTACGGGGATTTGATTTTGATGGTCCCTTCCACAAAATCGCTGCATTATTTCCCGACATTAATGGGTTTTCGGGCGGTGGCGGCTTATTTGGTATTTGTGCACCATGCCTTCCCTCAACTTACTTTTATATCAGGTTTTTTTAGGCTGTTTTTTGTATTAAGTGGCTTCCTAATTGCCCTACGCTATACAGATACTTTTGGACCCGGACAAAAATTTTCTTGGTCAAATTACTTCCTTCAAAGATTAACCCGCCTTTACCCGCTGTACTTCCTTTGCACCATTATCGCTTTACTCTTCCAAGGAGATAATAGGCTTGCGTCCTGGATTATAAATATATTCATGCTCCAAGGTTTATTTTCTGAATTTACGTTTAGCGGCATTGGAGTAAGCTGGACTTTAACAGTTGAGCTTTGCTTTTATGCAGCAGCGCCTTTCGTTTTGAAGTATTGGGACAGAATTGGGTGGTTTACAATTCTTCTGCTAACTGTTTTTACCGGTTTGGTTTTGCTGGGCGTAGGTCAATTCCCGTGGCCGTACGCGTTTGTACCCAATTGGAGTTTTCTATTGAACCTAACTTTTTTTGGACGATGCCTGGAATTTTACATTGGCATCTGGCTGGCCAAAAAATATCTATCTGGTTTAACCCACCAAGGATTCTTCGCTTCTAAAAAAGGCGTATTAACCTTTGTTGGAGGCACTGGCATATTGGGTTGTCTGCTTTTAATCAGGTTTTTATTAATAATTGAAACCTCAATTTGGAATACAATCGGTTTCTATGCCTTAAATTATGTCTGTATACCTTTGTTTGTAGGCAGCCTAATCTTAGGTCTTGCTAAAGAACAAACTTTTATAGCTACTCTACTAGGGTCAAAAACAGGTCAAGCCCTAGGCAAAGGCTCCTACTTTTTTTATTTAGTGCATTATACCTTTGGGTTCGATGTTTTGTATTTTCACGTTTGGCAAAACCGGTTGGGTGTAATGTTTTTATTAGCGCTTCTCTCAATTCCGGGCTACTATCTACTTGAAGTACCAATGCGTAAAGCGGTTCTAGCCTTTTTCAGAAAATCAGCAGAAACAATTATGCCCAAAAAAGGTTTTGGCTAAAATAAAGAACTTTGCCTCATGGGCTGTCGTTCACCAAAAGTCGTTCACTCCCATTATGAGAAAATTTAAAACGTACCGTCACCTTTTTTTTGACCTTGACCACACGCTCTGGGATTTTGAGAAGAATTCGCAGGAGACCTTGCATCATCTGTATGACCATTTTCAATTAGGCCTGTTAGGCGATTTTTCTAAAGAATCTTTCTACAAAAAATACAGTTTCATTAACCAACGCCTCTGGGATTTGTACCACAAAG
>JBBSSO010000193.1:0-4895 GCA_038241905.1 Cytophagales bacterium
AAAAACATGGTGCCTTTTGACGATAAATCACCGTTTGTAACCTCCGGAATCCGGATTGGCTCTGCTGCCGTAACTACCCGGGGTTTAAAGGAAACGGACATGGACCGCATTGTAGATTACATTGACCGCGCGCTCATGAACCATGACAATGACACCATCTTGTCAGATACCCGCAAAGAAATTAACCGTTGGATGGAGGAGTTCCCCCTGTTCAGCTACTAAGAGAGAAAATAGTACATGGCACAACGTTCTGAAGAGGCAGCAGTGAATAGCGGCGAAGAGCATGAAATGACCTTTTTAGACCATCTGGAAGCGTTAAGGTGGCACCTTATCCGGTCGGCCATTGCTATTGTGGTCTTTACGGGCTTGGCGCTTTCTAACAAAGAACTGGTGTTTGGGAAAATTATTCTGGGCCCGTCTCGCACAGATTTCTTTACCTACCGCAAGCTCTGCGAAATTGGTGCGGCCATTAATTCCACTGGGTTGTGCATAGATAAACTGCCGTTTACGCTGCAAAGCCGCGAGCTTTCCGCGCAGTTTACCATGCACTTAACCAGCTCTTTTGTTATTGGATTAATTCTGGGTTTCCCGTATTTGTTCTGGGAATTGTGGCGCTTTATAAAACCGGGACTCTATCCGCGCGAGCGCGATAGTTCTAGGGGCGCCGTTTTCTTTGTGTCGTTCTTATTTTTGCTGGGTTCTGTGTTTGGGTACTTCATTGTCTCGCCGCTGTCCATTAACTTTTTGGCTTCTTACCAAGTAGACCCCAGCATTACCAATGAAATTGACCTGTCTTCTTACGTTTCTACGGTAGTAACGCTGGTAATTTCCTGCGCAATAATGTTTGAGTTGCCCATGATTGTGTTTTTCCTTTCTAAGGCCGGTATTGTATCGCCAGAACTAATGCGATTGTACCGCAAGCACGCCATTGTGGCCATTGCGCTAGTGGCAGCTATTCTTTCGCCGCCAGATATCATAAGCATGACGTTAATGGGTATTCCGCTGCTGTTGCTGTATGAAGTAAGTATCCATATTTCTTGGATGGTGCGCAAGCGCGATCTAGCCCAACTAAACGAAGAAGCCTCCACCAACTAACAACCGCTATTATGAAAATTGCCTTTGGCGGCGACCATGCCGGGTACCAGTACAAAGAACTTCTAAAGAAGCAAGTAGAGGAGCTGGGCCACGAAATAAAGGATTTTGGGCCTTTTTCTGAAGCATCAGTAGATTACCCAGATTTTGTGCACCCGCTTTCTGCCGCGGTAGAAAACCAAGAAGCTGATTTAGGCATTTTAATTTGCGGCAGCGGCAACGGCGTCGCGATGGCGGCCAACAAACATGCCGGTATTAGGGCGGCGCTGTGCTGGAACAAAGAATTAGCTGAACTGGCCCGTACCCACAACAACGCCAACGTGCTGTGCCTACCGGCCCGGTTTGTATCTGAAGACCAAGCCCTTATAATGGTACTTGCTTTTTTAACCACCTCTTTTGAAGGCGGCCGCCACCAAACCCGCGTAGACAAAATAGCTTGCCGTTAAGCTAAGTAGGAAAAAAATGATTGGTGTTTTATGCCTGTTTTTCAGAAAACAGGCCTAAAACACCAATCATTTTTTATTTCATTCTTTTATAAAATGGCCCGTCCTCTACTTTCTTATATTGGGTAAACAAAGTAGGCAACTTGTTTTGCAGTTCTGGCAAAAGTCCGTGCTGGTCCACAATGTACGCGGGCGGGTTTTGCCGGAGATCTTGGAAGATGGTAAACAAAGCGTGGTAATCATTTAAGCGGTTAAAATACGGCTGGGCCAAGTGCCAACGGAAATACGGCGAGCCTAAGCGGTTATGCTGGTAGTAATTTTCATCGGGCCCTAAAACCAGAATGCGCTCGTTCTGTACTTGTCGGTAAACGGCGGCATCACGCACCTGAATCCGTTCTGCTTCTATGCCTAGCGGAAGGTACACCAAGCCCAGCGGGTTGTAACGCATCATAATAACGGTCGCCACCAACGCCAAAAACAGTCCCTCGGCCAGCCAGATTTTCTTGCCCTGCCAAGAGAATAAGAAAATTCCGAAATAAGCCAACACCGGCAGCAGCAATACCAAGTTTTTAGCGGAACCGTCGTGGCCACTTAGCAGAACTGCCACCACCACTAACAGCCAGATGAGCATAAATTGGAGAAAACGCGCTTGGTCATTGATGCCTAAACTCACAAAAGGCAAGCTTAGAAAAGACAACACCAACACCAGCAACGGAATAGCCGCAATGGTGAACACTTGCCAAGCCGGCAACACAAATGTGAACCCAAACTGCCAAGACCACGCCAGTCCGTAGTCCAGAAAAGGCAGCAAGGCGTTCTGGTACAAGAAATACGTGCCCACCACCGAGAAGGGAAAAGCAAAGCCGGTAAACATAAGCAGCGTGCTCCTAAACGCCCCAGACGAGAAATAGATGATGGCAAAGAACCCCAACACCAAAAACCACATCAGCGGTAAATAAAACAACGCGGCCACGCCCAGCATAAAACCCGCATTGAACAAGCGGCGGGCGTTAGTGGCTTCTTTAGAAATGGCTGTTAAGCTAAAAACCGCCAGAATAATAAACGTGTGCCCCATAAGCAGCGGCGAAAGCACGTCTAGCTCAAAGAAAATGCTGCCCAACAACAGGTAAAGTAAGGCCGGCACAAAACTCTTTTGCGGGTGCACCTGGTTGCGGTTAAAAATGCTGTTCAGTAAAAAGGCTTGGAACAAAAGCACCGTTAACGCCACCAGCCGGTAAATCAAGTAAGATCGGTCTGCTACCAACTCTAAAAACCAGTAAACCAGGGCAGAAAGCGGGGCGGTGGTGTCATACACATCGCGGTAAAGCACAAAATCGGCTTGCAGCCGATCACCCAGCAGCGCGTAGTGCAACTCAGAAAGCGTGGCGGGCATGCCAAAGAGGAGAAGCGGAATCCGGACCAGCAGAAAGAGCAACACCAACACCACCCACCTGGACGGAAACAAACTGCGGAAAAAACGTATCAAAGCGTCATTGGGCGGAGCCCATTTAGTAAAAGTACCTACCGCAGCAATTTGTTTGCCGCTGTAGGGACCCACAAAAGCCCATCTGCAAAGTGCGCGGCGGTTTGTGAAGTAAAAATGTGAAATTAATGCGATATTTGCCGAACCATGGATAGTAAACGCCAACAAAAATTTGCCCGCCTCATTCAAAAAGAGCTCGCTGAAATCTTTCAGCGGGAGTGTTCTCACCTGTTTCAGAGCACCTACATTTCGGTGAGCGGAGTCAGCGTGTCGCCAGATTTGGGCGTGGCCAAAGTGCATTTAAGCTTATTGCTCAGCCCCCAAGGCCGAGATTTGCTTAAAGAAATCCAACTCCACACTAAAACCCTACGGCATGAGCTGGCCAAACGCATTAAAAACCAAGTACGCGTTATTCCAGAGCTAATTTTCTACCTAGATGATACCGCAGAATATGCCGCCAAGATGGATAAAATCCTCTCGCAGCTAGACATTCCGCAAGACTCTAAGGAAGACTCCACCAATCCGTTTAAAACCGAGCAGGAAACCGGTTTTGACGATGGCGATGGTTTGGGAGACCAAGAATTTGATGATTTTGACGAAGAAGAAGACGAGAAAACGGACGGTCCCAGCCGCTAAGGTTACGTTGGTCAGTTAAAAACCACCCATGCAGTACGATCCTATTAAACGCGTTCTGGGCGAGGCCTTTAACAAAACGCCTTTCCTGCGCATCCTTTTCTACCACCTCCTGGACCTGCTTTTGCTGCGCACCTGGCACATTCACAAAGCGCTTAAACTTTGGGCCAAAGGCAAGCGCCAGCAGCCCGTGCGGGTCTTAGATGCGGGGTCGGGTTTTGGGCAATACAGCTATTACCTGTCTGGCATGAGCGACCAATGGCGCGTGCTGGCGGTTGACGTAAAAGAAGAGCAAATTGCCGACTGTTCCCAGTTTTTTAAGCAAATAGACCGGCAAAACGTACATTTTCAGATTGCAGATTTGGTGCATTTCCAGACGCCAGAACCCGTAGATTTGGTGCTGAGTGTAGACGTAATGGAGCACATTCTGGAAGATGTAGAAGTATTCAAAAACTTTTACGCCTCTTTAAACCCTGGCGGGATGGTCTTGATTTCTACGCCCTCAGACCAAGGTGGGTCAGACGTGCACGGCGATGAAGAAAGCTCTTTCATTGAAGAACACGTGCGGGATGGGTACAACTTGCAAGAGATTCAGGATAAACTTAAAAGTGCGGGTTTCAGCCGTACGGAGGCGCATTATTCGTACGGGGCGCCGGGCAAAATTTCTTGGCGGTTAAGCATGAAATACCCCATTGTGATGCTAGGCATGTCTAAGCTGTTTTTTGTGCTGCTGCCTTTTTACTACCTGTTGGTGTTTCCGTTTTGTCTGGTTTTAAATTACTTAGACACCCACGGCCAACACGCTACGGGCACAGGCCTAATTGTAAAAGCTTGGAAATAGCCAGCTGCCAAACGGCGTTTTATCAGCTCAAATTTCTGTTTTAGGCCTGTTTTTGGAAAAACAGGCCTAAAACAGAAGGGGGTTTTAAGGAAAGTCCTCGGGCTACCATCGCCCGGAGGGAATAGAAAATCTGAGTAAAACCAAAAAGCAGGGAGCTAGAGAATTTTTCATTTGCACCACCACCAAGATGAACGTTGCCCTTTTAATTGCCAAACGGTATTTCTTCTCTAAAAAGAAGCGCAACATCATTAATATCATTTCTTTTATTGCCATGATTGGCGTGGGCGTGGGCTCCATGGCGCTTATTGTGGTGCTTTCTGTGTTTAACGGGCTAGAAGACCTGATTAAATCTTTGTACGGCAAGTTTGACCCCGAAATAAAGATCATGCCCCTAACCGGCAAG
>JBBSSO010000194.1:0-4885 GCA_038241905.1 Cytophagales bacterium
GGAATAATGGATTCAGCAATAGCCGAAAAAATGATGGCGTCGCCGTCTGGGTCGGTGGCCCGGATGGTATCTTGGAGCATTGTTCCAGCAATCACGCAGGTGTCTCGGGGCACGGTTAACAAAGGCGGACGGTTGGGCACATCGCGCACCAAAATCTGCATGTCCCTAACCACGGTTCCAATAAGGCGGTTGTTCCGCCATTCTTCCACCACAAAAGCAATGTTAAATTCACCTAGCGTACTGGGCGTATTCCAGGTAATTTGCCCGGTGAACACGTCTAACCGAAAGCCCGGCGGAGTTCTATTGTCCGGCAAGCCCAAAAACTGGTCTAAGCCCCGGTAGCCGGGCGCAATTTGCGGAATTAGGTTACCACAGGCGTCTCTGGTTCCGTCAATGCGGGGTTGAATTAATTTAAAAGCTAAACTGTCGCCGTCTAAGTCGTAAGCTCCGGGGTTGTGCACAAATACTTGGTTACGGGCAGCCAAGTCAATGGGGGGATATTCTAATATAGGGGAGTTGTTGATGCCCAAGAAAGGGTCAATGGTAATAGATGTTTCTAGATAAAAAGTTTGCTGTACGGAGTTCTGCAGGTTAATTATACCGCCGTTTCGGTTTTGGCCTACATAAGAAACTTTAAAGGTTCCGGTACCACCGTACGTGTGCTCAAACGTAAAAACGTTGACCTGCGTGTTAGATAACCCGTTATTTAGCGTGTAGCGCACCGGGTCTCTTTCTTCAATGCTGGTACAATCCCCGAAATGCAGCTCCCCTACTTCATCTTGAAAATTACCTTGAACGCTGTAGGTAATAACCGTAAAAGTATAGCGCAGGTAGTTGTTGGGGTCACTTTTGGCATAGATATTACCGGCGCGCAAGTGGGTGGCCTGCGCCGATGGGGTTATAAGCAGAAAAAAGAGCAGCAAGCCGCCCCAAAGGGAAAGCAAAACCCTCGCATTCCGTAGAGTTAAAGGCATAGAAGAAATGTTAGCATAACAAACAAAGATAGAAGAATCTAATTACAGACGATGGCCTTTTAAACAAGACCGGCTTATAATGGTTCTACGTGAATGGATTTAGGTCTATAACGAAATGCCCGAAGCTCTGTTGTAATCTTACCATGGTAATACTGTTTTAGGCCTATTTTTCTAAAAACAGGCCTAAAACAGCTTTTGCAATTACCTGAATCAAGAATAATATATAATTTAGATTAATTCAAAATAAATAAAGACAATTGCTTGGCAAATGCATGGCGTGTACCTTTGGCAAGATTAATCCAATCCTGATCGCTCCTAATTTATCAATCTTAACACAACAAAATGAGTTGGTTTTCTAAAACGTTATCCAGTACCCTTGGCCGCAAGGTTCTGGTGGCCGTTACTGGTTTGTTTCTCATCTCCTTTTTGGTGGTGCACTTGGTGGGCAACCTGCAGTTGTTTAACGACGATGGCGGCAATGCTTTCAACGTTTACTCCCATTTCATGGGCAATAACCCCGTTATCCGGGTCATGGAGATTGTGTTGGTGATTGGCTTTCTGTTGCATATTTATGAAGCCTTGGTGCTTACTCGTCGCAACCAAAAAGTGCGCAAAGTAGCATACGCGTATAACCGTCCGCAAGATACTAGCCACTGGTCTTCTAGAAACATGGGTTTGTTGGGCACGGTAATTCTTGTTTTCCTTATCATTCACCTCTGGAATTTCTTTGTACCCGCCCGCTTTGGGGGCTTAGATGGCGTAGTGGTAGACGATGTAGAATATCACAACATTTATAGCCGAGTAGTAGAGTCTTTTCAAATCTGGTGGTATGTCTTAATTTATGTGTTGGCACAAATTGCCTTGGGCTACCACTTGTACCACGGCTTCCAGAGCGCTTTCCAAACATTGGGCTTAAACCACAAGAAATATACGCCTGCTATTAAAATGTTTGGAACAATTTTCTCAATAGTAGTGCCGGCAGCATTTGCCTCTATGCCGCTTTACTTTTTCTTACAATACATTCTAAACTAAGCTAGACGCTATGACTTTAGATTCTAAGATACCCGAAGGGCCTTTGGCCGAGAAGTGGGCCAATCATAAATTCAACGTGAAGCTGGTTAACCCGGCCAACAAAAGAAAATTTGATATTATTATAGTGGGCACCGGCCTAGCTGGCGCCTCTGCTGCTGCTACGCTGGCGGAGCTTGGCTATAACGTAAAGGCATTTTGTTACCAAGACAGCCCTCGTCGCGCCCACTCTATTGCGGCCCAGGGCGGCATAAACGCTGCCAAAAACTACCAGAATGACGGCGATAGCGTGTACCGCTTGTTCTATGACACCATTAAAGGAGGAGATTACCGCTCCCGCGAAGCCAACGTGTACCGTTTGGCGCAGGTAAGCGTGAACATTATTGACCAGTGCGTGGCGCAAGGAGTTCCGTTTGCGCGTGAATATGGCGGATTGCTAGCCAATCGGTCTTTTGGCGGCGCCCAAGTAAGCCGGACGTTTTACGCCCGGGGTCAAACCGGCCAGCAGTTATTGTTAGGAGCATATTCAGCACTTAACCGCCAGATTGCTTACGGTAAAGTAAAAATGTACCCTCGCACCGAAATGCTGGACTTGGTTACAGTCGATGGCCAAGCTCGGGGAATTGTAACCCGCCATCTAATTACCGGCAAAATTGAGTCGCACAGTGCGCACGCGGTTATTCTAGCTTCTGGCGGATACGGCAACGTGTTTTTCCTGTCTACAAACGCCATGGGCTCTAATGCTACGGCTGCCTGGCGGGCGTATAAAAAGGGGGCTTTTTTTGCCAATCCTTGCTTTACGCAGATTCACCCAACCTGCATCCCGGTATCAGGCGAGTACCAGTCTAAGTTAACCTTAATGTCTGAGTCCCTTCGGAACGATGGCCGCGTTTGGGTTCCCCAAGCAGTTGGCGAAACTCGTCTTCCCGGAGACATTCCTGAGGCAGAACGTGACTATTTCTTAGAACGTAAATACCCGTCCTTCGGAAACTTAGTGCCGCGCGATGTAGCTTCTAGGAACGCCAAACTGGCCTGCGACGAAGGCCGCGGAGTCGGAACCACCAAATTGGCGGTTTACCTTGACTTTGCCGATGCTATAAAACGCGACGGCCTGGACGCCATCAGCCAAAAATATGGCAACCTGTTTGAAATGTATGAGAAAATTACCGGCGAGAATCCGTACGCATCACCCATGCGCATTTACCCGGCCGTACATTATACCATGGGCGGACTTTGGGTTGATTACAACCTCATGACCTCCGTACCCGGTTTATACGCCACAGGCGAGTGTAATTTCTCTGACCACGGCGCCAACCGCTTAGGTGCTTCTGCGCTTATGCAGGGTTTAGCCGATGGTTATTTTGTGATTCCGTATACCATCGGTGATTATCTAGCTCAAAATCCATCGCCAAAAATTGACATAAATCACCCAGCCTTTACAGAAGCGGAAGCCAACGTAAAAGCAGATATTGATAAGTTGTTGAGCATTAACGGCACCCGTACCGTAGATGATTTCCACAAGGCGTTGGGCCATTTAATGTGGGACTACTGCGGCATGGCACGTAACGCTGAGGGCCTTCAGTTTGCCAAAAAAGAAATAAGTAAACTCCGTTCTGAGTTCTGGTCTGATGTAAAAATATTAGGCAGTAACGAAGAATTGAACGTAACTCTTGAGAAAGCCGGCCGCGTGGCCGATTTCTTAGAACTAGGAGAACTGATGGTTGATGATGCCCTGAACCGCAACGAATCTTGTGGCGGCCACTTCCGCGAGGAATACCAAACCCCAGAAAACGAAGCTTTGCGCGACGACGAAAATTACACGTACGTAGCCGCTTGGGCGTACACCGGTCCTAACCAACAGCCGGTTCTGCACAAAGAGGAACTCGATTTTGAGAACGTGAAACTGACTCAGCGGAGCTATAAATAAGCATTTAACTAGAATAAGAAAATGGCTGGCAATAATCCTAACAGCAAACCAATGAACCTAACGCTGAAAGTGTGGAGACAAAAGAACACGCAAGCAGCCGGTACGCTGGAAACATATAAGGTGAGCGATATCTCCCCGGAAATGTCTTTTCTGGAGATGATGGACGTTCTCAATGAAGGCCTCCTTCTAAACGGAGTTGACCCCATCGCCTTTGACCACGACTGCCGCGAAGGCATTTGCGGCATGTGTAGCCTTTACATAAACGGACGGGCCCATGGGCCTGAGCGCGGCACCACTACTTGCCAACTACACATGCGCAAGTTCTCTGATGGTGATACCATTACCATAGAACCTTGGCGAGCCGGACCGTTTCCGGTTCTCAAAGATCTGTGCGTTGACCGTTCTGCCTTTGACCGCATTCAGCAGGCAGGCGGGTACGTCTCGGTAAACACGGGCGGCGTGCCAGATGCCAATGAAATTGCTATCCCCAAATACATTGCAGACAAAGCCTTTGATGCGGCGGTCTGTATTGGGTGTGGCGCTTGCGTTGCAGCTTGTAAAAATGGTTCTGCTGTACTGTTCACCTCGGCTAAGATATCACAATTGGCTATGTTGCCGCAAGGAAAGGTTGAACGCAAAACGCGCGTTGAAAACATGGTTGCTCAAATGGATATAGAAGGTTTTGGAGCTTGTACCAACATTGGTGCATGTGCCGCAGAGTGCCCGGTGGGCATTTCTTTGGAAAACATTGCCATGATGAACCATGAGTACCTCTCTGCTAAATTAACCTCTGAGAACATCTAATCTCAGTGGGTAGCAAAATGTAAATGGCGATACTCTGCAAAGGGATCGCCATTTGCGTTTTAGGCCTGTTTTTTGAAAAACAGGCCTAAAACGCAATATTAAAACTTTTGCTAAATGGGAAAATAGTCTAAACTTTACTTTGAATCTTAGA
>JBBSSO010000195.1:0-4869 GCA_038241905.1 Cytophagales bacterium
TGCCTCCTCATTCAAAATATAGGCTCCTGTCTGCTTTAAACCTGCTATGGTTAAGTCTATTGAATTATTGAATTCATCATCATCACGAATTCCACCAATAGTAAAAAATCCTGTTGATGTATTATAGGCCACATGCACCGCGCCGCCTCCTATAACCCCTCCGCCGCCATTGTGCCGCCAGGGCCGCCCGTTAACTTTGGCAACCATGGTGCCGCTTCCTGTTTGGGTGGGGGAATCTTCGTCGTCCTGACAGGCGGTAAAGGAAAACAGCAGAATAGGTAATAGGAAGTAAAATAGCTTTTTCATAAATATAATATTTTAGAGTTGAAAATAATGTCGTGTTAATTCTGGCCTCGGGTACATGGAAGGCATACCATATAGCCTGCATTTCATGCTGGTATTTCCCTAATCATACTTCACGTCAAAGCGACCGTCAGTAACCTCCACGTATTCAGATGGGTTATTTTTATTCTGCGCCTTAAAGGAAAAGGTGCCAGAGATAATCTTGCGCTGAATATCTAGTTTAGTGATGGTAACGGTTCCAGTACTGCTTACTGTGGTTTCGTGATTTTTTACATTGTTTTCAACAGTATAGTAATGTACATTTCCATAACTGCCAGCTTCACTAAATATACCAGGCAATTTCTCCTTTAGAATATAAACACCGGGTGCTAATACATTAGTTAATTGGAAGATAACAGAGGCATCTATCTCTCTTTTATCTCCTGAACCCACTATACTAAAATATCCATCAGAATATTGTACCCTAAGCCCACTACCTCCCATAGCACTCCAAGACCCATTTGTTTCCCATAACTTCCCGTTAATCTTGGCAGCCATAATCATTGCCCCGGTCTGCGTTGGCTCGGGCAGGCCGTCGTCTTCCTCACAGGCCATGAAAGATACAGTCAAGAGCACCATCAAAAAATAATACATTCTTTTCATAAGTAGGGGGTTTAAAGTGTAATAAATTTACAGCATTTAAGCTAATTTCCAAGCGATAACTGGGGCTGCTATTAAACAGCGAGAACAAGAAGTAATTACGATAAAATAATTTAAACTTTTCAAATACTTTACGTTTACTTAATTCACCAACAAGCAGTTACGTATTTCATCATATAATCATTTAAAGAACCTCGTTCTTCTTAATCATTCCTATGCGATTCCTGTTTTAGGCCTGTTTTTCTAAAAACAGGCCTAAAACAGCAAAGCCTCACCCGGTAAAGGATGAGGCTTTGCTGTTTATATAATTCTCTTAAAATTTGAAACGGAGCGCGTTCAGAAACTACCCGAAGAAAGAACCGGTGGTCTGCGTTTTCAGCTGCGCGATAACCGTTTGGCCGCCTTTGGTTTTCTGGCCTAACTCTACTTTTACCTCCGTATCTAGCGGTAAAAAAATATCTACCCGAGAGCCAAACTTGATAAACCCAAATTCCTCGCCTTGGTTTACTTCATCGCCCTCGGCTACGTACCACACAATGCGGCGGGCCATAGCACCGGCAATCTGCCGGAACAGCACCTCGGGGCCAACCAAAGACTCTACTACCACCGTGGTGCGCTCGTTTTTGGTGCTGGCTTTGGGGTGCCAGGCCACAAAATAATTACCGGGGTGGTACTTAAAGTATTTCACCACGCCAGAAACCGGGTTGCGCGTAATGTGCACGTTAATGGGTGACATGAAAATGGAGATTTGCTTGCGCATGCCCTTAAAATACTCGGGCTCCTCCACGTCTTCAATCACCACCACTTTTCCATCGGCCGGGGCCATAACCCAGTCATCGTGCAAGAGTAAGTTGCGGTATGGGCTCCGGAAAAACTGCAGAATAAGCAGGAATACAATTAGTGATACGCCAGAGAAAATTCTGTTAAACGTAACGTGCTCGCTGTTGAAATAGTAAAGCGCCAAGTTTACCAAGATCAACCCCAGCAGGGTAAAAAACAGAATTTTCCGACCTTCTTTATGAATTTTCATTAGACACTTTGTGGGCTTATGTAGCAAAAATATAAAAAAAACCGCCCCCTGTCTAAAAAAAGACAGCAGGGCGGCAAGTTTATGTAATTCTTAGGGCTTTTTTGCGGCTAAGGCCTAATATCCACCCCTGAATTTATAGGTCTGCGCTACCTTGTCAATGGCAACTATGTACGCGGCAATGCGCATGGGCACGTTATATTTTAGAGAAGTGGCGTACACTTTGCTAAAAGCCTCCTTCATAATCCGGTCAGAGCGCTCGGTCACCATTTCTAGGCTCCATTTATAGCCCAACCGGTTTTGCACCCACTCAAAATAAGAAACGGTTACGCCGCCAGAGTTGGCCAAAATATCTGGCACCACCATAATGCCTTTTTCATTTATAATTTTATCGGCGTTCGCCGATGTAGGACCGTTGGCACCTTCCACAATCAGGCGGGCCTGAATTTGATCAGCGTTGCGGGCCGTAATTACATCTTCTACGGCAGCGGGCACCAGAAGATCTACCGCCGAGGTTAACAAATCATCATTACTGATAGGATCTGCCCCCGTATATCCTTCCAGCCGACCGTTGTGCGCATTTTTGTAGTCAATAGCGCCGGTAATGTCAATGCCGTATTGGTTCCAGTAGGCGCCGCTTACGTCACTAATTCCTAAAATTTTCACGCCCCGTTCGGCCAGCAATTTAGCCGTAGAAGAACCCACGTTCCCGAAACCCTGCACGGCGGCAGTAGACTGGCTTGGGTCCATGCCCAGCACTTCCATCGCGGCCATCGCCGATACCATTACCCCTCTTCCGGTGGCCTCTACGCGGCCCAAAGAACCGCCCAGCACCAACGGTTTGCCCGTCACTACGGAGTTTACGGTCATGCCTTTGGTTTTGGAGTATTCATCCATTAGCCAAGCCATTTCGCGGGGGCCGGTGCCCATGTCTGGGGCTGGAATGTCTTGATCTGGCCCAAAGGTATCAATCAAAGCCACGGTATAGGCGCGGGTCAACCGCTCTAACTCACCGGCAGACATGGTAGACGGGTCACAGATAATACCGCCTTTGGCCCCGCCGTACGGAATATCAACTACGGCGCATTTCCAGGTCATCCAGGCGGCTAGGGCTTTTACTTCGTCTAGAAATACGTTTTTATCGTACCGAATACCACCTTTAGAGGGCCCCAAAATATTGGAGTGAATAACCCTAAAACCTTCAAAAACGCGCACGCTGCCATTGTCCATGGTTACGGGCAAATGCACAATTACCTGGCGGGTCGGCGATTTAAGAACCTCGTAGGTTTCATCATCCAAACCCAGCGCCTCAGCGGCGATGTTAAAGCGCGACATCATGGACTCAAACGGGTTTTCTTTGTCCTTGATGGGGGCCGGCTCTTTGTAAGCGGTTTTATTATGGTATGCTGCCATAGTTGACAATTTATTAATTAGGAAATGTAATTAAGGCGCAAAATTATGAAATTTATAATACTTTGCTAATGATTGTTAGCCGTTAGCGCATAAGAATTTCTTTTAACGGAAGGTTCAGCTGCAAAAATAAAAAAGAGAGCTTTTTCTGATGAAGAAATTGCCATTAATACCAACCCCACCAAAGGCAAAGAACCGCCAAAGCAGTCTTTTTCGGAGCTTTTTTGGCAGATTTGTAGAAATTTTCTTCGTTTAAGAATTTCTGAATAATTTTCTCAGCTAAAGATCTTGAGCGGTAGGATTGGCTCAGCTGTTTTAGGCCTGTTTTTGCAAAAACAGGCCTAAAACAGTCGGTATTTTTTATAAGAATTTGACGATACCCAGAAACACTAAACAGCTTTTGCAGCAGAAGTACCGAAAGACAAATGACCGCAGCGTTACAGCCGGACCAACTCTAGAAAGGCAACCAGAAAAGGAACTACCAAAATAAGGCTATCGAACCGGTCTAGAATACCGCCGTGGCCCGGAATTAACGTGCCCGAATCTTTTACATTTAAACTGCGCTTAAGCATTGACTCCACCAGATCACCGAGCACCCCAAAAACCGACACCAGCAGTGCCATGCCCAGCCAATGCGTTAGGGTTAAATCTGTAAAGTAAAGAGATAAAATCCAAGCCACACCCACGGCTAAAAGTACGCCTCCCGCCCAGCCTTCCCAGGTTTTGCCCGGCGAGATGCGCGGAAACAGCTTATTTTTGCCAAAGTTTTTGCCCGCCGCGTACGCCCCCGTGTCTGATGACCAAATCAAAAGCATGACGCCTATTATAATTTGCCAGCTGTAGCGCCCCGGATGGAAAGCCAGCACGTGCAACAAGGTAAATGGCGCGGCAATGTAGAAAACACCCACCAGCGTAAGAGCCACGTTGGTAAAAGGCTGTTCTTTTTTCCGGTACAATTCGGCTATTAGGGCAAGCAACATAACTGGCGGAACTGCAAAAAGCCATTGTACGGCCACCATTTCATATTCTACCGCAAAACCCAGAGCGTACAATCCCACGCCCAGCAAAACCCCAATAACCCGGTTCGGCTGAAAACCCTTCGCCGAAAGCAGCCGGTAGAACTCTAGCAAACCCAGCACTGTGAGCGCCAGAAAAAGCAAAAAGAAGGTCCACGCGCTTAGGTAAATGGCGCCAATAAAAACAGCGCCCCCCAGAACGCCAGCCACCATGCGTTGCTGAAAATTGTTAAGCGGCTTTTTCGTTTGCTCCATAAGGTTGGCGTTGGTATTTAGATGTTGAATAAGCAGAAGCGTAAAATCTTAAAAAAAGGCTAGCCTCTACATTCTGTTTTAGAGCTTGTTTAAGTTTTGATTTTGCCGGCGAAAACAGGAAGCGAAAGGTTCTGACGAAGCGTTTTTCGAGCAACATAGCAGCGCTATGGTGAGAGAAAAAGGCGAAGACAGGTTCTTTTGATGCCTGTTTGTAGCGCA
>JBBSSO010000196.1:0-4866 GCA_038241905.1 Cytophagales bacterium
TATTTGCGTATCCTTCGTTCTACTGAATAAGTGGCGGCAGATTTTTAATCAAAACCCACTGTTCCTTAATCATTGCAAAAGATGAATGTAACCATAGATCAGAATTCGGGCTAGTGCTTTGGGGTTGAATTTGCCATTCAAATGGCCGAGGATGAACTGGAGGAAGTCCCAGAATTATACTGCCTGGGTGATATTGTGCACAACAGCATGGAGGTGCAACGCCTACACGGCAAAGGCCTCCGGATTATAGACCGCGACCAGCTCCAAGAACTGCGCGATTGCAAAGTGCTGATCCGGGCCCACGGCGAACCGCCGGAAACCTACCAAACTGCCCTCCAGAATAACTTGGAATTGATTGACGCTTCTTGCCCAGTGGTATTAAAGCTGCAAAACCGGGTAAAACACGCCTATGACAACACCAAAGTAAACCAAGGGCAAGTTGTATTGTACGGGCAACACGGCCATGCCGAGGTAATTGGCTTAGCCGGCCAAACCGGCAACGATGCCATTGTAGTTACCAATGAGGAAGATCTGGACCAACTGGATTATACCCGGCCCATTACGCTGTTTAGCCAGACCACCAAAAGCACCAAAGGCTTTTACCGCATGAAAACCCTGATTGAGGAGCGCGTGGCTGCCGCCCAAGCTGCGGGCATTCTTGTAGAAGCCCCCAACACCAATGACAGCATTTGCCGCCAAGTTTCTAATCGTGAGCCGCAACTAGAGAAATTTGCCGCCCTGCATGATGTAGTGGTTTTTGTGAGCGGCAAAAAGAGCTCTAACGGCAAGGCTTTGTACGCCGTGTGCCAGCGCATAAACCCCCAAAGTTATTTTGTGGAGAACGAAGCAGAATTAGACAAAGCTTGGTTTAAAGACGCGGTTTCCGTGGGCATTTGCGGCGCTACGTCCACGCCCATGTGGCTGATGCAGCAAGTAAAAGAAGCTATTCAAGCTCAAGAGGCCATCGAGGTATAATTTCACAACAAAACATTTAAGTTTTAGTATATTTAAAAGCCCCGCCACCCCGGGGCTTTTTTCTCTCAAACCCTGCGTATGAAAACTTTTTTCCGCTATTTCCTGAACGGCTTCCTAATAATGGCCCCCATCGCGTTAACGATGTACATTATTGCGGCCATGATTAACTGGTTAGACAACCTGTTTTGGCTGCAATACCCGGGGCTGGGGCTGTTGGTAATTGTGGTGTTGGTGACTACAGTGGGGTTTATTGGCTCCTCTTTTTTGGTGAAGCCGTTTTTTGTGCTGACAGAACGCTTGCTAAATCGCTTGCCGCTGGTAAGCATGATTTACTCTTCTTTAAAAGATTTGTTTGATGCCTTTGTGGGCGAAAACCAGAAATTTAACCAACCGGTGCTGGTGAGAATGACGCAATACCAAGACACTTACAAACTGGGTTTTGTGACGCAACCGAGTATGGAAGCCGTAAATCTACCCGAAAAAGTGGCCGTCTATTTTCCGCACTCCTATAATTTCTCCGGCGAGCTTTTTCTAATAGCGCGCGATAACGTAACCTACCTAGAAATCCCGAGCAGCGAGGTAATGAAGTTTGTTGTTTCCGGCGGCGTTTCTAAACTGTAATTATTGATGCTTGTTTAAAATTCAGGTTCTGACTACTGCCTTGCAGCACAGAGATATAATTTAAACATACTCTTATCTTCACTTTAGCCTTTTCAGTAAGATGCTTTTTGTTGTATCTGATCGTCCCCCTTGGAAGGGGGTAGGGGGATGACCACTCGTGCAGATAAGTTATTGCTATTTCGTTTTCCCAAAAAATTGGTACTTTCCGTTTAGTAATTGCGTAGGTTCTTCCTCCGTCCTTATCATCCCCCTACCCCCTTCAAAGGGGGACGATCAGCGATGCCCTCAGAAAAGTGCTGGAGGAATGCTTTTTTATTATTTAATATCAGGCGGGAATAAAGAATTTAACGCACGCATTCTAAATCGTCATATCCACCTTTTTACTAATCCTAAAAAAGCTAAAATATAGCTTAGTAGAGATAGGACAGTTACGTGATTTTAACCAAGAAACTGTTTTGCATGCCTGTTTTCGGCCTGTTTTTAGAAAAACAGGCCGAAAACAGAAGCATTTTACTTGCCTCCCGACGGGTATTTTCTAGTTCGTTTTCCATCGCCGGTTTAAAGTCTTTATATTAGGCTCTTAAAAGTGTTTTTGCAGCGGGCTGATTTCACTTGTCGGTGCCGTGTTTTATCAATCTATACTTTCATGAAATTTATCTTAGTTACGCTCGCTTCAGCTTTCACGATGGCGTCTTTTGGGTCTTGCCAGGGAGAACTTGCATCGTTAGCGAAAGAAAAAACTACCCAAGAGTCAAGCAGCCAACAGCCAAAATTTACGCCGCCTGTCAACGCCAAAGCGCTTAAACTGTCTTGGAAAGTGTTGGAGGAAGGCTACCAAGGCAAAAACCAAACTTTGTCAGTGCTTACCATAGAAAACACGGGCAAAACGGACTTCCCAGCTACCGGTTGGCAGGTTTATTTTCACTGCTCGCCCTCCTTTAAGTCAGCCGCCGCCAAAGCGCCGTTGAAAACCACTCCGGTTAACGGTGACTTGCTCCGCATGGAACCAACCGCTTCTTTTGACGGCATTCCGGCGGGCGGCTCTTTGTCCGTAGAATTTACTTCGGCCGGACAAATTATCAATGAATCGCGCGCGCCCAACGGGTTTTACATCGTCTGGTCGGGTAACCAAAGCCAAGGCTACGCGCTAGAAAACTACACCATCGCCAAACCCAGCAATAGCGGTGTGGAATGGGAAACGCCGCTAGATATTTTCCGGCAAAACGAAACCATTCAAGACCTTCCGGCCGCCAGCCTAACCAAAATTTTCCCCACGCCAGCGCATTACCTAGAAACAGGCGCAGTTTTTACTCTTACATCGGCTACGCCGATAGTAACGCACGAGGCCTTCCGGAAAGAAGCGACGTTGCTAGCGGGTCATCTAGGCAAAATCTTCGGTCAGCAGCCGGCTGTGCAGGCGCAGGGTAGCGGCAAGGTTATTCGGTTGCAGCAGAAAAGTGGTTTAGGCCCCGAGGCCTACGAGCTGAAAGTGAACGCGCAAGAAATTGTGATTTATGCCAATACGCCAGCCGGTGCTTTTTACGGAACGCAGTCTTTGCAAACTCTTTTGCCAGCTAGCGCCCTCGCCAGCAAACCGAGTTCAGTTTCAGTGCCGGGCGTTGCCATAGAAGACGCGCCGCGCTTTGGGCACCGGGCTTTTATGATGGATGTGGTGCGCAATTTTCAGAAGAAAGAGCAAGTGCTAAAGGTGTTAGACCTGATGGCTTTGTATAAACTGAACGTGCTGCATTTCCACTTTAGCGATGACGAAGCCTGGCGGATTGAAATTCCGGGCCTGCCTGAACTGACGGAAGTCGGCTCCCGCCGAGGGCATACGTTGGACGAGCAAGACATGCTTATTCCTGCGCTGGGCTCCGGCCCAGATGCCGACAAAAGCAGCGGTAGCGGCCATTATTCCAAAGCCGATTATATTGACATTTTAAAATACGCCACGGCCAGACACATAAAGGTAATTCCGGAAGTAGAGACGCCGGGCCACGCGCGGGCAGCCGTTAAATCAATGGATGCGCGCTACAATCGCTTAATGAAACAAGGTAAAAAAGCCGAAGCAGAACAGTACGTGCTCCGCGACCTGAAAGACAGCTCCAAGTACCGCTCGGTGCAGTATTTTAATGACAACGTGATGGATGTGTCTTTGCCGTCTACCTACGCGTTTCTCCAGAAAGTGACTGATGAGCTGCTGGCCATGTACCAAGAAGCAGGCGCGCCCATCCAAACCATCCACTTTGGCGGCGATGAAGTGCCGGCGGGCGTGTGGGAAAAATCTCCTTCGGTGCAAGCGCTTATCGCTCAAAATCCGAAGGTGAAGAACACAGACGACCTGTGGTATTATTTCTTCGGGAAGGTGAACGACATGCTAAAAAAGCGGAACCTTTATTTGTCTGGCTGGGAAGAAATTGGCCTGAAGAAAGTTCGCCAAAATGGTCGCCTAACCTACATGCCCAACCCTGATTTCGCGAACGAGAACTTTCACATTGATGTCTGGAATAACCAAGGCAGCAACCTTGATTTGGCATACCGCATGGCCAACGCTGGCTACAAAATAGTGCTAACCAACGTGTCTAATTTGTACATGGATTTGGCGTACCAAAAAGTGTACGAAGAGAACGGTTTATACTGGGGCGGTTACTTAGATGTGGACAAGCCTTTTCAGTTTATACCGTATAATTACATGAAAAACATGCGGCTCAATTCTGAAAACAAGCCGTATGCAGCAGATGCTTTTAAGGGGAAAGAACAATTGAAACCATCGGCTAGAAAAAATATTATTGGCTTGCAAGCCCCACTTTGGAGCGAGAAAGTGAAAACTCCGGAGCGTCTGGAATATATGTTATTGCCTAAACTTTTAGGCCTAGCAGAAAGAGCTTGGGCCCCAGACCCAGCCTGGGCCACCGAGGCAAATTCCGCCAAAAGTACTGCCGGCTATAACCAGGCTTGGTCAGGGTTTGTAAATGTGCTGGGCAAACGCGAGCTGCCGCGCCTGAGCTATTATGCAGGTGGTTTCCAGTACCGTATTCCTACGGTGGGAGCCAAGGTAGAAAATGGTAAAGTAAAGGCCAACGTGCAATTGCCAGGCTTTACCATCAGGTACACCACCAACGGCACTGAACCAACGGCCCAAAGCAAAACCTATACCGCACCAGTTGCGGAGAAAGGAACCGTTATGTTTAAGGTTTTTGATGCAGCCGGCCGCGGCGGTAGAGCCATTTCTGTAGAGAATAAGTAGACTTGCTGACCATCTAGAATGAA
>JBBSSO010000197.1:0-4859 GCA_038241905.1 Cytophagales bacterium
AAAGAGACTATGGAAAAGGCGGTATTGTACGCACCAGTCAAACAGAAAATATGGAACTCGGGAGCGCAGAAAGCATTGCTATCTGTAATAGATAAGGCAAACTGAATAGTGCTTGTTGGTGATAACACCAACAAGGGCGAAAGGCTATATGTCAGGACAACTACAAGAGCGTAAAGGCAAATGGCTCCTGTTGATGCCCTCTTTAACAAGAGCTAGGTTATTTTCAGTTTTGTTGAATCGCCTAAAAACGTTTAAAAAATCTATTAACAGAATCTGTTTTCAGCCTGTTTTTTAAAAAACAGGCCGAAAACAGCTACCAACATTGTACTGCATTTGCCCGTTGCCATTCCTTTTCTACCTTTGCCCCGCTATGCAAGCTTTAAAAGAGACCAATTTCCATTTCCCGGAGCAAACCGATTTTTACCGGGGCAAAGTGCGCGATGTGTACTATTTCAACGGAACACTGGCGCTGGTTGCCACGGACCGCATCTCCGCGTTTGACGTAGTTCTGCCGCGCGCCATTCCCTACAAAGGGCAAGTGCTCAACCAAATTGCAGCTAGCTTTTTGGCGGCTACCGCCGAGGTAGTGCCCAACTGGGTTATGAGTCAGCCCGCGCCCAACGTTACCATAGGGAAACAATGCACCACTTTTAAAGTTGAGATGGTCATTAGAGGCTACCTTACTGGTCACGCCTGGCGCCAATATGCACTTGGTAAACGCAGCCTTTGCGGCGTGGCCATGCCAGATGGTTTGCGCGAAAACGATCCTTTCCCTGAGCCTATTATCACTCCTACTACCAAAGCCGAAGAAGGGCACGACGAAGACATTTCGCGCGAGGAAATTCTGCGGCAAGGCATCGTTAATGAAGAGGATTATTTGCAATTAGAAAAATATACCCGCGCCCTCTTCTCAAAAGGAACCGAATTGGCCCAAAAACGAGGCTTAATTTTAGTAGACACCAAATATGAATTTGGCAAAGCCGATGGACAAATTTTGGTTATTGACGAGATCCATACGCCTGATTCTTCTCGGTTTTTTTATGCCGATGGCTACGAAGAAAACCAGAAAAACGGCCAGCCGCAGCGGCAACTTTCCAAAGAATTTGTACGGCAGTGGCTTATAGAAAACGGCTTCCAGGGGCTACAAGGTCAGCAAATACCAGAAATGACCGATGCCAAGGTTCTGGAAATCTCTAACCGCTACATTGAATTATATGAACAGTTGCTTGGGCACAAGTTTACCCCCCAAGACTACGCCACCCACCCCGAAACGGTACGGGACGCCATCGCTGAAAACATTATTTAAAAGACAACGTTACCATTCTTTCGCCAAATTTTGGTAAATTCGCATTCTAACCCTTTTTGCTGTTACTTATGAAGTACACAATTGATAAAAAAGAGAACTATACCATCATCACTATAGATGAAAAGAAACTAGACACTACGATTGCACCAGATCTGAAGTCGGAGTTTGTGAAATTGAATGCCGAAGGAATTACCAACCTTATATTAGACCTTAGTAACGTAAAATATACTGACTCTTCGGGGTTATCTTCTATTTTAATAGCCAACCGTTTGTGCAATTCCTCTGGCGGGGTTCTCATTTTAACCGGTTTGCAAGAGCACGTTACCAAGCTTATCACCATCTCTAAATTAGAGACTGTGCTTAATATCTTGCCTACGGTTGCAGAAGCTATTGACCGCGTGTTTTTGCACGAGATTGAGAGCGACCTGACCAACAAAGAAGAATAGGTTACTAAAGAAAAAGGGGTTGGACTTCGAACTAAAAATACTTGGTTCTTCATCGGCCACGCCCTCTCTTGACCGCCACCATACCGCGCAGGCACTAACCCTGGGCAACCAAATCAATCTGCTTGACTGCGGAGAAGGGACGCAAATGCAGCTGATGCGTTACAAAGTAAAGCATCAGCGCATTTGCAACATCTTCATTAGTCACCTCCACGGCGACCATTACTTTGGCCTGGTGGGCTTGCTGTCTACCATGCATTTGCAGCAACGCACCGCTCCTCTCAATATTTTCGGGCCCAAAGGCTTAGCTGACATTCTCACACTTCAGTTCAAATACGGCGGCACCCAACTGCCGTACCCCGTTAACTTTGTTGAAGTAGACCCCACCATCCACCATAAAATTTTTGAAGACAAGAATCTAACGGTGCACAGCCTGCCCATGCAGCACCGCGTGCCTTGCTGCGGATTTCTGTTTAGAGAGAAAGAAAAACCCCGGCATCTGCTAAAGACCAAATTACCGTCTTTCCTCACCCCTACCCAACTGGTGCGCCTAAAAGCGGGCGAGCATATTTACAATGAGCAAGGCGATATTCTGGTTGATAATGCCGAGGTAACCACCAGCCCCAAGCACAGCCGGAGCTACGCGTATTGCTCTGATACGCGCTACAAAGAGGATCTTCTGCCTTACCTGCACGGTGTTGACCTGCTCTACCACGAGGCCACGTTCCACAGCGAGCACCACCAACGCGCCGAATATACGTTCCATTGCACTGCAGCCCAAGCAGCAACTCTGGCCCAGAAAGCTGGGGTAAAGCGCTTGCTAATCGGGCATTTTTCTGCGCGGTACAAAGACTTAGAGCCACTGCTGCAAGAAGCCCAAGCCATTTTCCCGAATACTCAACTGGCCATCGCAGGCAAAACCATTCAAATACTGGAGTAATTTTATCTGGCTTATTTCCTGTTTTCGGCCTCTTTTTGAAAAAACAGGCCGAAAACAATCTTTAGACACTTATGTTTTACCAGTCGTAAGACATTTGTTTTTGGTAGACATGTCGATAAAAATGCATTTCTGAAAGAGGATACAGTTTCCCTTCGTCAAGAATTTAAAGACCAGTATCGGTTAAAGTTTATTTGACTTCCGATGAGGAATTTAAAATTGAACTTTAAAAAAGACAATATTTTACCTACCCTTTACTAAGTTTGTTTACGTAAAACCATCCTCCTTTTTATGCCGGCCTCAACCTCAATGGGATATAAAAAACGCCAGCTGTTTATGCTGCTGTGCGGTATTTTTTTAACCAATGCCCTGCTGGCGGAATTAGTAGGCGTCAAGATTTTCTCCGCCGAAAGTCTTTTTGGAATGGCGGGCGCGCAGCTGCCCCTCCTGGGCACCAAATTAGATTTTAACCTGACCGCCGGAGTCATTATTTGGCCCGTTGTTTTTATTACTTCAGATATTATCAATGAATATTTTGGGAAGGACGGCGTCCGGAAGATAAGTTTTTTAACGGCGGGGCTCATTGCTTATTCTTTTCTGGTGATTTTGGTAGCCACCGCTTTGCCACCCGCCCAGTTTTGGCAAGACGTAAATGCCACGGGCCCCAACGGGACAGTATTTAACATGGATTTTGCCTACAACAAGGTTTTTCGGCAGGGTTTGGGCATTATTGTAGGCTCACTGGTCGCGTTTCTGATTGGGCAGTTGCTGGATGCGCACATCTTCCAATGGCTGCGGTCCAAGACCGGGAGCCGGCATATTTGGCTTCGGGCCACTGGATCAACGCTGGTTTCGCAGTTGGTAGATACGTTGGTGGTGCTGGTGGTAGCTTTTTATATATTTGGTGATTGGACACTTTCTATGGTCATGTCCGTTGCGGTAATTAATTACGTGTATAAATTTACGGTAGCCATTTTGCTAACGCCGCTGCTGTATGTTTCTCATGCGCTGATTGATAAGTACCTGGCCAATGATGAGGAATTTGCAATTGCCGCTTCACCTGAAAACAATAGCATTCTGTTTTAGGCGTCCTTTTCTAAAAGCAGGCTCAAAACAGTAGTGAACAATAATTTTTATTAGCCAAACACTGACATCCAAGTGTTCTACCTTTTAAAAAATATTTAGCCGGAAAAATTAGACCTCGCTCATGAACATTTATGAGACTTACGCAAAACGATTGTCGGTCAGTCTTTGCTGCATAGCGGTGGGTTTAAACCCACCGCTATGCAGCAAAGACAAGCGTTCTAAATCTCTCCTGCGCAAGCCCTAATTTAATTCGTCAATTTTATAAGTCCAACCATTCTAACGCATTCTCTTTTGGCCCAAAACCCTCCTCCTCTTTATCTTTTTACTGGCTTGGGCGCCGATGAACGGATGTTCCAAAACCTTACTCTCCATCATCCAAATCCGCAACACATCAAGTGGATTACTCCTCTGAAAAATGAGTCTCTGCCAGCGTACGCGCAACGCTTGCTGGTGCAAATAAAACCATCGGCTAGGCCGCCGGTGCTGATTGGGCTCAGTTTTGGGGGAATTATTGCGCAGGAAGTAGCCAAACTAATTCCTGTTGAAAAAGTAATTTTGCTTTCTAGCCTGGCCTCCGCCAACGATTTGCAATTGTATTTGCGGGCGGCAGGCAAATTAAAATTCCACCAGTGGTTGCCTTTTCCTTTTTTAGGCCAATGGCAAGCGCCCACTGCCTGGGTTTTTGGAGCCAAGACAAAAACCGCCAAGCATTTGCTTGCCAGTATTATCCAGGAAACCGACCTCGCATTTTTGCGGTGGTCCCTGGGCCAAATTTTGACCTGGCAACAAACCCGGCCTGCGCCCAACTGCGTTATTATCCACGGCGAGCGAGACAAAATATTACCAGTGCCACAGCAAGCCAACGTGCAGGTTGTAAAAGACGGCGAACATTTAATGCTGCTAAACCAACCCGCCGAAGTGAGCCGTTTGCTAAACCAAGCCCTCCTTTGAAACCTGTTTTAGGCCTGTTTTTGGAAAAGCAGGCCTAAAACAGGTGGTGTTTACTTTTAATATCTAGCCGCCATCGGCCCGTAGGCCATTTCTTATTTTATGGTTTGCCGGGCATTTACGTACTTTGCAGCCAAAT
>JBBSSO010000198.1:0-4854 GCA_038241905.1 Cytophagales bacterium
TCAGAGGCCGCTTGGAAACGAGCATTTAACGCCGCAGAGCCTTCCTGCATACCAGCCATAATTCTATTAAGCTGTTGAATTAACTGAGAATCTTTAGACCCACTCACGGTATAAGACTTCATGACATTGCCAGAATCGGCGGCTACTTCAATGGATGAGTTGTCAACCACTAGCATCATGCCTTCTTGGTTATCAAAAGCCAGTTTGTAAATAGCGGGCTCTGAGACTGTTCCTTCCAAAAGGAAAGTGCCATCTTTGTTAATAGACGCCGTGTCTTTAGGAACAAAGGCTTGTTCGCCCAGCTCGTCTAAATACACTTTACCGGTAGTCATGTTGGCAATTTTGCCCGAGATGCGGTATCCTTTCTCAGTATCGGCAGTGGTGACGCCATTTTTTTGGCAGGCTCCCAGCACTGTTAAAGCGGCGGCAGCAAATAAGATTTGTTTTTTCATGTGTTGGTTTAAGCTGGCTTATCTATCCAGGCTGTCTTTCAATAATTTAGTGGCAATTTTAGGATCTGCTTTTCCTTTAGTTTGTTTCATTAAGTCGCCCATGAACATGCCTAGCAGATTAGTTTTGCCGGCTTTATATTCTGCTACCTTTAACGGATTAGCGGCCAAAACGGTATCAATAATTTGCTGCAAAGCACTTTCATCAGACTCCTGCACCAAATTCTGTTCCGAAGCGACTTCTTGCGCCGTTTTGGCAGGATTTTCTACTAAATACGGGAAGATTTGTTTCGCGGCCACGCTGTGACTCACTTTGTTGCTATCCACCAGTTCAATTAGTCCCACCAGATGCGCAGGCGTCAGCGGAAAATCTTGAATGGGTAGCGTCAATTCATTCAGATATGATTTTACCGGTCCGCTTATCCAGTTAGCCGCAGCTTTATAGTTTTTAGTCAGGCTGCACAATTCCTCAAAATACAGGGCGATGGCCTTGTTATCTGTCAATACGCCGGCATCATAATCAGACAACCCGTATTCTTCGGTAAACCGATGGTAAAGAACCTGCGGCAAAGTAGGCATGTCTGCTTTTATTTGCGCTAGCCAATCATCAGAAATAACCAAAGGCGGCAAATCTGGCTCCGGGAAATAGCGGTAATCGTTGAGGGTTTCTTTAGACCGAAGCGCGTTAGTGGTGCCGGTGTTGGCGTCAAAGTTGCGTGTTTCAGAATCAATGATTTCGCCGGATTCTAACAATGCAATTTGCCGGTCTATCTCGTGTTCAATGGCGCGTTGCACGTTCCGGAACGAGTTCATGTTCTTCACTTCTACCTTGGTGCCCCACTTATCGGCGTCTTTTTTCATGACCGATACGTTAGCATCGCAGCGCAAAGAACCTTCTTCCATGTTACCGTCGCAGATTTCTAAATACATCAATACCTGCTTAATTTCTTGCAGGTACGCGTAGGCTTCGTCAGAATCCCGGATATCTGGCTCAGACACAATTTCAATCAAGGCAGTTCCGGCACGGTTAAAGTCTACCAAGGTCTCGGTCTCGCCGGCCAAGTGCATTGATTTTCCAGCATCTTCTTCCATGTGAATGCGGGTGACGCCAATACTTTTATTTCCGCCCTCTTTTGTTTTTATGAGCACGTGGCCATCGGTACAAATAGGCGTTTTATCTTGGGTAATTTGGTAGCCCTTTGGCAAGTCAGGATAAAAGTAGTTTTTACGAGCGTACAGGTTATGCCGGGTAATTTGGCAATTGGTGGCCAAACCCATTTTAAGCGCCATTTCAACCACCGTTTTATTTATGCGCGGCAATGTACCCGGGTGCCCCAGCGTAATCACGCTCAGGTTAGAATTGGGCAACATGCCATATTCTGTAGAGTCCCTAGAATAGGCCTTGCTTTCAGTAAGGAGTTGCGCGTGTACTTCTAACCCGATAATGGCCTGGTACTGGGAGCGAATATCTTCGTTCATCTTTTTAAATATATCAAACCGTTGATAATAAGCATTTTGTGCTTACTTACCCAACCTCTAGTTTACCGTTAATTTTGGAAAACCAGACCATAAACGGCCCGATTCTACTTTTTGATTTACGCTATCAGTTAAGAAAATAACTAGGTCGATGGACTCCTAAAACGCATTCTTAATTTTTAAAAAACCATCAGAATTTTGCCCTGGCAATTTACTGTTTTCGGCCTGTTTTTCTAAAAACAAGCCGAAAACACAAATTTAACCAAGTAATTTTTCAGCCTTGGCCAAAGCCACCTCTAAGCCGGATGCATCTTTACCGCCTGCGGTAGCATAAAATGGCTGCCCGCCCCCACCGCCTTTTATTTCTTTGGCCAGTTCCTTAATCATCTGCACCGCGTTTAGGCCTTTGCCAGCTACTACTTCATCAGAAAGCATGACGGCTAATTGCGGTTTCCCGTCAATTTCAGCAGCCAACACTAACACCAGATTGCTAACAACGCTGCGCAGGTCAAAAGCCAGCTTTTTGAGGTAATCTGCGTTGCTAACTTCTACCCTAGCCGCTAGAAAATTAACGCCTTTTATTTCCCGGACTTCTAAAGCCAACTTTTCCTTTTGCGCCGTAACTTGCTTTAGCTCAAAAGCTTCTAAATGTTTGCGTAACGCTGCATTGTCGTCTTGGAGTTTCTCAACGGCTTTCCCAAATTCTTTTTGCACGCCCAATCGCTGTTTCACTTCCTCAAATTGAGAAACTTGTTCTTCTACAAATTGCTCAGCGGTAGTAGCAGTCACGGCTTCAATTCTTCTAACGCCAGCGGCCACCGAGCTTTCGCCGATAATTTTAAAGAACCCGATATGGCCCGTATTGTTTACGTGGCAACCGCCGCACAACTCCACTGAGAAGTCCGGGTTAAAAGAAATGACCCGCACAAACTCGCCGTATTTTTCGCCAAATAAAGCTGTAGCGCCCAGTTTTTTAGCTTCTTCAATCGGCACGTTCCGGCGCTCGTCTTTCTGAATAGACTCCCGAATTCGTTCGTTCACCAAAGTTTCTACCTCTCGCAGCTGCTCATCAGTTACTTTAGTGAAGTGGGAGAAGTCAAACCGCAGAATTTTATCAGAAACCAGCGAGCCTTTTTGATTGACATGATCGCCGAGGACCTGTTTTAACGCCGCGTGCAGCAAATGCGTGGCGGAGTGGTTTTTCTTAATCAATTCGCGACGCGGCGCATCTACTTTAGCCCTCAGCGGCGCTTCTAGGTTTTTGGGCAGTTCTTGCGTTAAGTGAATAGTCAGGTCGTTTTCTTTTTTAGTATCCAGCACCCGAACCTTACCGCCATCGTACTCCAAAACGCCAGTATCGCCTATTTGACCACCGCTCTCGGCGTAAAAGGGTGTTCTGTCCAACACCAAATGAAATTCTTTCTTGTTCTTAGCTGTAACCTGACGGTAGCGCACCAAGCGTGCTTCTACGGCATCAGAATCATACGCCACAGATTCGGTTTCTACGCCCGGCAACACAACAATCCAATCGCCTTGCTCTGTTTGTGCGGCATTGCGAGAGCGGCTTTTTTGTTGCTCCATTTCCGCGTTAAAACCTGCTTCATCTACCGTTAACCCATTTTCACGCGCAATGAGCGCGGTTAAATCTAGCGGAAAACCAAACGTATCATATAACTCAAAAGCGGTTTTGCCATCGATTGTATTTGCATTGGTCTTAAAGGATGCATTTAAAGAGTCTAACCGTTTTAATCCGTTTTCCAGCGTTCTTAAAAAAGCATTTTCCTCTTCTTCTACCACGCGCTGGACAAAAGCTTGCTGGCTTTTGAGCTCCGGAAATACGCTGGCCATTTGATCAGCCAAAACGGGCACTAAGGTGTTGAGGAATGGTTTTTTGAAATTTAAGTAGGTAAACGAATACCTAACCGCGCGCCGCAATATCCGGCGGATAACGTAACCGGCTTTGTTGTTAGAAGGCAATTGCCCGTCAGCGATGGTAAAGGAAATAGCCCGAATATGGTCGGCAATTACCCGGATGGCGATATCTGTCTTCTCATCGTTTCCGTACGTAACGCCCGCTGCTTGGGCAATAAACTGAATGATAGGCTGAAAAACATCCGTGTCGTAATTAGATTGTTTTCCTTGGATGGCCATGCACAAACGCTCGAAGCCCATGCCTGTATCTACGTGTTGCGCAGGCAGTTTCACCAATGATCCATCGGCTAGCCGGTTAAATTCCATGAACACATTGTTCCAGATTTCAACTACTTGCGGATGATCTTGGTTAACCAAATCTTTGCCAGAGGTTTTGGCAATTTCTTCTTCAGACCGTAGGTCGATGTGGATTTCTGAGCAAGGACCGCAGGGCCCAGTTTCACCCATTTCCCAGAAATTGTCTTTTTTAGAACCGTATAAAATGCGGTCATCGCTGCCTAGAATCTGTTTCCAGATATCGTATGCTTCTTGATCTAGAGCCAAATTTTCTTTAGCATCGCCCCCAAAAACACTAATGTACATGCGCTCTTTGGGCAATTTATATACATCAACCAGCAGTTCCCACGCCCATTTGAGCGCGTCTTGCTTAAAATAATCGCCGAAAGACCAGTTGCCCAGCATTTCAAACATGGTGTGGTGGTACGTATCATACCCAACTTCCTCCAAATCATTGTGCTTGCCCGACACGCGCAAGCATTTCTGGGTATCTGCCAGGCGCGGCGAGGGCGCGAATTTGTTACCCAAAAAATAATCTTTGAACGGCGCCATGCCCGAGTTGGTAAACATAAGCGTAGGATCATCTTTTACCACAATGGGCGCGGACGCAACGATCTGATGGCCTTTAGAGGCGAAGAAATCCAGGAATTGCTGACGGATTTGGTCGGAGGTCATGTTACTAAATAAAAGCTTTACTTTAAGTAGGGCAACCGCTTGTAAA
>JBBSSO010000199.1:0-4844 GCA_038241905.1 Cytophagales bacterium
AATTCCGCGGCCTTCTTGGTTCATGTACACGATTACGCCTTTGCCTTCTTGTTCAATAATCTGCATGGCGCGGTGCAATTGCGGGCCGCAGTCGCAGCGGCAAGAGCCAAAAATATCGCCGGTTACGCAAGAAGAATGGACCCTAACCAACACTGGTTCTCCTTCTTTCCAGGTGCCTTTTACCAAGGCCAAGTGCTTGGCGCTGTTGCTGCGCTGGGTGTAAGCGTAAAGGTCAAATTTACCCCAATCGGTGGGCAGTTCTACGGCAATTTCGCGCTCAATGAGGCTTTCTTCTTTAAGCCGATACTGGATTAAATCTTTAATGGAAATCAGTTTCAGATCAAAGCGCTCCGCCACTTTCTCCAGATCGGGCATGCGGGCCATGCTGCCGTCTTCGTTCATAATCTCCACCAACACGCCCACGGGCGATAGCCCCGCCAGCAAAGCCAAGTCAACGGCCGCCTCCGTGTGGCCCGCCCGACGGATAACGCCACCTTTGCGCGCCCGAAGCGGGAAAATATGGCCTGGCCGGCCTAAAGTAGCCGCATCGGTTTTAGGATCTGCCAGCGCCAAAATGGTTTTGGCCCGGTCAGATGCCGAGATGCCGGTGGTGCAGCCAAAGCCCAGCAAATCTACGGAAACGGTAAATGGCGTGGCGTGCAAAGCGGTGTTGCGGCCCACCATCAACTCCAGACCAAGTTCATCGCAGCGGTCCTCGGTTAAAGGGGCGCAGATAAGTCCACGACCGTGGGTGGCCATAAAGTTGACAATCTCGGGCGTAATTTTCTCAGCGGCGCAGATAAAGTCTCCTTCGTTTTCGCGGTCGTCATCGTCCACCACAATCACAACTTTACCGGCTTTTATGTCTTCAATGGCTTCTTCTATTTTATCTAACATGGTTCCTTCTGGGTGGCAGTCAACTTTAAAACGCAAGCGCGCGCATTGGCTTTTCTTTTAACGATGCAAAGATAAAGGTTTTTGACGGCATCTGCGGCTAACCCGCCGGAAACCACATCGGTATAAAACAACCGTGCGTTTTGGGCCTGTTTTTAGAAAAACAGGCCCAAAACGCAGGGCAACTGAAAAGCTTTCTTTTAGGAGATTGTATGATTTTCAGGATGGCAAGTAAAAGGACGTAAGATTTAAGACATAAGACTCAAGACTTTATTTCAATAAAGTGCTAAGAATGAGAAAGTCATAAATTCTACTATTTAACAGATATATAAAACTAATTCGGTCCTTTTACTTATAGCTTGTTTAAGTTTTGATTTTGCCGGCGAAAACAGGAAACGAAAGGTTCTGACGAAGCGTTTTTTGAGCAACATAGCAGCGCTATGGTGAGAGAAAAAGGCGAAGTCAGGTTCTTTTGATGCCTGTTTGTAGCGCAAAAGACAAATTTAAACATGCTCTTAACCCTTTTATCGCAGCACTTTCTTTTCCATCAGGTAAAAGTATCCATAAAATTCTTGACGCTTTTAGCGGAGCCCAGCAGAATAAGGACATCGCCGGTTTGCAAGTGCACCTCAAGTTCTGGGCTTACCAGATAATCTCCTTTTCCGCGACTTATGCCCAGAAGCGTGGCGCCCGTACTGTTGTGGATGTCAAGTTCTTTAATGCTGCAGTTGCGGAATTTGGGGCGCAAACGGGTTACGTGAATCTCTTCCAAATTCATGGGGTTGGGGCCATCGCCGGTTAGCAGGTCCAGAAAATGGATAATTTCTGGGCTAGTAATAAGCCTGGCCATGTGGCTGCCGCCAATTTCATCTGGCATAATAACGCTGTCGGCGCCGGCTCTTATGAGTTTTTGCCCGGTATTTTTCTCTGAAGCGCGGGCCACTATTTGCAAATCTGGGTTTAGTCCACGCGCTGTGAGAGTTACAAATACGTTATCTGCGTCTTTGGGCAGCGATGAAATTAAGGCTTTGGCTTTCCGTACCCCGGCTTTCTCCAGCAGTTCATCTTGGGTGGCATCGCCGTGCAAATATTTTAGGTTTTCGTTTCTGATTCTGTTTTCATGCTCTCCCTCAGGCTCTAATTCAATCACGACTACTTTCTCCTGGCTTGCCAGCAAATCGCGGACGGCCCTTTGTCCGTTTCGGCCAAAGCCGCAGACAATGATGTGGCCTTTGTATTGCTGAATTTCGTGCTCTTCCATATAGACCTTCCAAACATTTTTTAGCTTGCCTTCAAAAATATAAGGACTTATTACGCTTATTGTATACGCCAACGTGGCAATGTTATACAATATATAAAAGGCTGTAAACCAACGTCCTTCTTCAGAAAGAGGCTTCACCTCCTGAAACCCCACCGTAGAAATGGTAATCATGGACATGTAAAAGGCCTCGGCGAAGGTGTAATCTTCTATTAGCATAAAACCCGCCGAGCCCACGCCAATGCTGGTCATAACCAGCCCGAGGGCTATGAACAAGCGTTTTAATTTAAGTTGCCGCCACATACGCTTAACTTACCACAATGCCCAACAAGCCGGCAATCTGCTTTTCAAAATCTTTGAGCGTTTTAATGGTGCGCAGGCACTTGTCCATTTCTTGGGCGTTGGTCATGCTGGGCAGGGTATCCATTTGGTCTTTAATCATGATTTGCACGTTCCGCCACTTCAAGCGCAGCACTTCGCGCTCGGTTCCGTACTGAATCAGGTCGCTCTCGTGGGGCACCACAATCTCATGGGCGGCCCAGCCTTTGCTTAGTTCATATTTTTCACTGAGCAAATCCACCACCTCGGTTCTAATTTCTTTTTCTTCGTGCTGCAGAAATTCTGAGGCCGTGGGCACAAAACCTTGCTCCAATTTTAGGCGGCACAGGTCAAACAGTTTTTTGTAAATGGGCGTCTGAAACTCAGTGTCTTCTAATTCATCTAAGATAAACTGGCTGGCGGTTAGGCCCTCCTCCACTTCTCTATCGGCGTAATTCAGAATCCAGCGAATAATTTCCCGCTCGCGGGCCCGCAGCAGGCTGGTTTGGTCGGCTTCTTTCTGGTCAGCGCCGTACATTTCGGCTTCCGCGGCGGCGGCGGCTTCCGCTTCGGCTAGGTCAGCATCAGAAGGAGAATAAGCGTTTGGTTTCTGTTGCTGGCGCGCGGTTTTTTGCTCCGCGAGGTGGATTTTGTTGTATTCTGAAATCAGGACTTGCTCGTCTATCCCGAACTGCAAACTGCATTGTTTCAAGAAAACCGATCGCTTAATGGCATCCGGAATCTTGGAAATAGATACCACCATCTCCCGGATAGCCTCGGCTTTTTTAACCGGATTATCCTTGGCCTCCTTGGCGAATAGCTCAGATTTAAACGAGATAAAGTCTTGGCTGTGCGCGCCTAAATATTCTTTAAATGCCGTGTCGCCTACTTTTCTGATGTATGAGTCTGGGTCATCGCCGTCCGGAAATAAGACCACATTCACGTTCAGGCCGCCTTCCAGAATAAGGTCGATGCCGCGCAAAGAAGCTTTTATACCGGCTGGGTCGCCATCATACAGCACGGTAATATTCTTGGTGTACCGCCCAATCAGCTTAATTTGGTTTTCGGTCAGGGACGTGCCCGAAGAGGCCACCACGTTCTCAATACCGCCTTGGTGCAAAGACAAAACGTCTAAATAGCCTTCCACCAGAAAGCAATTATCTTCTTGCCGGGTGGCTTGTTTGGCCTGAAACATGCCGTACAGCACATCAGACTTATGGTAAATTGGGCTCTCCGGCGAGTTAAGGTACTTGGGTGATTTTTTGTCGTTGGTTTTTAGCGTGCGTGCCCCAAAACCAATGGTGCGCCCGCTTACGTTCTGGATCGGGAAAATAACGCGGGCCCGGAAACGGTCGTATTTCTTTCCTTCGTCTTTGACGATGGTTAAGCCGGTTTCTTCCAAATATTTCAGCTGGAAACCTTTGTCTAATGCGGCTTTGGTCAGGCTGTCCCAGCTTTCTAAGCTGTAGCCCAGCTCAAACTTTTGGATAGTGCCGGCAGATAACCCGCGTTGCTTCAGGTACGGCACCCCGATGCTCAGGCCTTCGTCGTTTTTATTTAGGTTCTGTTGAAAGAATTTCTTAGCGAAATCAGAGATAATGTAGAGGCTGTCGCGCTCGTTCTGGGCTTCTACCGCAGCCGGACTTTGGTCTTCTTCAATGTCAATGCTATACTTTTTGGCCAGGTACTTGAGCGCTTCTACGTAGCTGCTGCCCTCCATGTCCATGACAAACTGCACTGCATTGCCCGCCTTGCCGCAGCCAAAACATTTATAAATTCCTTTGTTGGGCGCTACAGAAAATGACGGCGATTTCTCGTGGTGGAACGGGCAGCAGGCCCACAAGTTCTGGCCCTTGCGTTTCAGGCTCACAAAATCACCTACCACCTCGCTTATATCGGCTTGGAGAATGATTTGGTCAACAACTTCTTTCTTTATCAGGGCCATGGGAAAACGGGAAGCGGTGTGGCTGACAAAGATACAGATTTCGTTAATAAGTGGCCTTTATCATTCCTTAGGCTAAAGAGAAACTGATGTGGTTTGTGCGTTTTTAAAGCTGGCCACAACGAAGGCGTCTAACGGAATGCGTAGGCCTCACCCCCAACCCCTCTCCCACGGAGAGGGGAGCCCAGCTTTCTGTTTTAGGCCTGTTTTTGGAAAAACAGGCCTAAAACAGCTTCTTCCCCATTTCTCAATAAAAATAACTTTTCAGTTGAAGGAATGGTTTTTCAAAAAAGCGGTAGGATAAATAACTGACGCCCAAGGTTAATCCGAAGGCTCCGAAGACAAAACCGACTGCGAAAAGTGGGTTGGCTAAATCAAGGTTTTGGCGGGCAAACAGCTGCAGCAACAGGTTAATAAAAATGACGTGGTACA
>JBBSSO010000200.1:0-4834 GCA_038241905.1 Cytophagales bacterium
TAAAACAGAACGTGCAAAACTTCGTTAGTAAATGGGGATAACCAAGTGGGTAAATTCATCTGCCCCCGCGCGCCCTAAGAGCGGTAGAAACGTGCTACCTTAGCATCGTAGAAATTGAAATCCCGCAGTCCTTCATTTAGTAAATATGTCCCTCCGTCCGCTCAACCCTAGAAGTCCGTTTATGCGCAAAGCTGATACCATTAGCTTAAAAGACAGCATTACGGCCATGCTGAAAGCCTATAAATTGAACGGAAAACTGAGCGAGGTGCAATTGGTGGGCTCTTGGGAAAAGATTATGGGCAAGGCTATCGCCCTAAAAACCCAAGAAGTTTTTGTGCGCCAACGCAAATTATACGTGCGCCTGACCTCGGCCCCGCTGAAGCATGAACTGAACATGGCGAAGACCAAAGTGATAGCGCTTATTAACTCAGAAATGGGCGAGGACGTGATTGACGAGGTTATCTTTTTATAATTCCCGCTAGAGAAAATTCTGTTTTTGGGCTGATTTCTGAAAAACAGGCCCAAAACACAACTTGTAAAATTCACCTTCCCCCCGTTTTTGCCTTATTATTAGTAAAACAGCCCGAAAACAGAAATGCAACATCCTCATTTAGAACCAGAACTTTACCGGCCTGTTTCTCACTCTCGTACCACGCTTACGGAACTTATGATCCCGAGCTACGCTAACTTTGGAGGCAAGATTCACGGGGGCATTCTGCTGTCGCTCATGGACAAAGTGGCGTACGCCTGTGCTGCCAAGCACGCCGGCAATTATTGCGTAACTGTTACCGTAGATGGCGTCAATTTCTTGCAGCCCGTGGAAGTTGGGGATCTGGTGAGTTTGATGGCATCGGTGAACTACGTGGGCCACACGTCTTTGCTGGTGGGCATTAAAGTAATTGCCGAAAACGTAAAATCCGGCACGGTAAAACACACCAACACGTCTTATTTCACCATGGTCGCCAAAGGCGAAGATGACAAACCTACCAAAGTACCTGGCCTGCTGCTAGAAAACCCCGATGACGCTCGGCGCTTTATGGAGGCCCTGCAACGCAAGGGTATAAAAGCGCGATCAGAACAAGAGTTTAAAGAAATAAAAACGCGGTTAGAACTTCGGCAAAGCGTTTCTGCCTTGGTAGGCGAGCGGTGCCAATTGGCTTTTGAGTTGTAAAGGTTTTAGGCCTATTTTTGGAAAAACAGGCCTAAAACGGAGATTTGCATAGATGAAAGCGCAGAAATAATTCTGCGCTTTCATCTTTATAGGTTGGTAAAGCTTCTGTCTTATTCCCTCTCAAACATAAATTTACCACCCCCTTGTTTCAGGATAAATTGATGGTAGGTGCCAGCTGCTGATTTAAGGAATTCTATTTCAATGCCCGCCTTTTCAAAGGCAAAATTCGTTTCACTGCGCAGCTCCAGCGGAAACGCGCTTTGCCCCGTGGCCTGCGCCATGAGCTGTTCGCCTTCTTGGCGCAGGCTTATTTTAAGCGGCAGTTCTTTAGAACCATACGTTCCTTCATAGTTACTCAAATCAAGAGTCAAACCCTTTGGCAACTCAAAAGTGGGAACGCTGTAGGGCGCCTGAAACGCAATGCTTAAGATGCCGATATACACATCATTAACGGGCGTGGCTACTCCGTTAAAAGCCACAGCCATGGTTAACTTCTGTTCCGGAAAATAAGACAACATAGAAGAAAAGCCATCAATGGCACCTCCGTGCCCAAACCCTCTTTTGGTACCCATGGGCAAAGTAACTAACCCCAATCCGTAGGTGTCTTTCATGGTTTTCATGCGGGTTAAAGATGCTGCTGAAATCAATTTATTATGGAATAAGGCCTGGATAAAAAGCGCTAAATCTTGCGTAGTAGACACAATGGAGCCCGCGCCGTGCGGAATGCTCATGTCTGTTTCGGGCATCTCCAGCCAATGTTCGTTTTGAAAGCTGAAGGACGAAGCTTCTTTATCTAGAACGTTAATTTTGCTGCCGTAATAGGTATTTTTTAGCCCAATTTTATCGACAATTCTTTTCTTAAGCACTTCAGCATAAGGCTTTTGGGTTACTTTCTCTAGTAAATAGCCTAACAACACGTAATTACTGTTGCTGTATTCGTATTTTTCACCGGGAGCGAAATTTGGTTTAAGTGCAGCCATGATCTCCAACATTTCCGCCTGGGTTTTAGGCTGGGTCATGTAGGTTAGGTAAGCCGGCTCGCTTGTGAAACTACTAAGGCCGCTCCGTTGCTGTAGTAAATGCTCAACCGTAATAGATTCTGCGTTTGCTAGCTGCGGAAAAAAGGTGGCCAAAGGTGTATCAAACCGGAGCTTTTTCTCTTCTATGAGTTGTAAGATTAAAGTAGCGGTAAACGTCTTTGAGATAGAACCTACCCTAAATTTAGTAGCCGTCGTATTCTTGATTTTTTCTTCTCCTTGGATGGATGCGTACCCAATTGCTCGGTTATAAAGCAGTTTTCCGTCTTGGTAAAGAGTTACGGTACCCATTAGTTTATTCTTGTTCTCTAGCACGGTTAGGAGACTATCCATTTTGGCCTTGTTAAAAGCGGCAGGGCTTTGTGCCCAACCCATAACTTGCCCTAACAACAGCGCTAAAAATGTAAGTTTAAGCTTAAGCATAGAACGTTCTTAAAAGTGAAATAAGAGAAACCTAGCAATCAGATTTTTGGGCAAGATCTAAATAAATGGGTCCATGAGGGCAAAGGCAGCGGTATTCCTATATCCTTGGTGGCGGTAAAATCTTGTTTGTTTTAGGCCTGTTTTTCTAAAAACAAGCTTAAAACGGAAGTATTTTTGGGTATTATTCTTCTACGCTCTTTCCCTTTTTTCCACACTCACCTACGTGGATAACTACACCGTAAAATAGCTCTCCAATTGCTGCAAAGTATTTTCGTCGGTTTGCATGTCTTCTACTATTTGGCCTTTTTCTAGGAGCACAATGCGGTCGCAGACTTCAATGACATGGCTAAGGTCATGGCTGGAGATGAGCATGGTCATGCCTTGGCGTTTCAGGTCTTTGAGCAAGTTTTTGAGCCTGATTTGCGAGCTGGGATCTAAGTTGGCGAAAGGCTCATCCAGCACCAACAGTACTGGGTCAGACATTACCGCGGCGGCCACGCCTATTTTCTTCTGGTTGCCTTTAGAGAAATCACGGATGTACTTGCGCTGGTCCAGAATTTCGCCGTTAAAGAAATCTTTGAACTTGAGCAGAAACGCCTGAATATCGCCCAGAGTTAGGGCGTGAAGCTTCCCGATGAAGTGAAAATACTCTTCGGGCGTCAGGAAATCAATCAGGAAACCTTCGTCTAAATGAGAACCGGTGTATTGTTTCCAGGTATCGGTTTGGCCCACGTTTTGGCCTTGGCTGCACACCTCGCCGGTGCTAGGCCGGATCAAATCCAGAATCATCCGGAAAAAAGTAGTTTTGCCCGCCCCGTTGTTGCCCACCAGGCCCAGAGTTTCGCCTTTTTGCACAGAAAGGGCCGGTATGTTTACCACCGTTACGCCGTTGTAATTCTTTTGGAGGTCGCTAACTTCTATCATTTCAATATTTTTAGACAAAAGGCTAAAGCAGTAAAACTCAACTCTTTTGTGGATGATTTTAATTTTAAAATTCCTTCCGAAGAAAAACTAGAAAAGAGAAAACGGTTACACCTGCCGGAAACCGGCGGCGATGGCGTATTTCTCTTGCTTAAAGCGCTTTACTACCAGACCCAGCAGCTGCTGATGGAAAATAAAACCCAGCAACCCTACCACGCCTAGCGCGGCAATTCCCCACCACGGCTGGCCAAGCACGCCAAACGGCATATACAGCAATAGTGGCAACAGCAAAGTAGGTATCATCATTACAAACTGGGTTGCTCCCACGCCCTGCCAGTTAAACGAGGCGCTTTTACTAAGGTCAATCCGTTTTTTGTTAAAAGTGCTCATAAACAACACCACGAAGGTATTTATACCGATGTTATACAGAAAGCAAGCCGCGTTGATAGCCAAAATCTTAGGGCCGACCTCGGGCAGAAAACCGTACAGCAACGTGATTAGAAATGCGGCTGCGCAGGTAACGGTAAACATCCAAAACTTGGCCAGGTAAAAGGTATACGGGCTCAGGCGCTTGGTTAACAGTGCGTCAAAATGGGCACTCTGCCAACCGGGCACAAACTGGCCGTAGCTCATCATTAGAAAACCGGTCATGAAAATACCCGGAAAAATTAACATCGCGAAGCCATTGGTGTAGGTTTCTTGGGTGTAAAAGATGAACCCGTAGCCCAGAAAGAAAACGGACATAAGTGTGGTAGATTTGGGCCGTTTGTGGCGCATAATCAATTTTAGCTCTAGCCCAATTAAGCTACCCAATTCCCCAAAACGCTGTAAAAAGTTAATCTCGGCATTGCCACCTACTTTGCTGGCTTTGCGCACTTGCAGTTCTTCGGGGTAGGTGTGGTCTATCAAGAACCTGTAGTTCAGCAGGTATACGCCTACCAAAACTACTACCGGCACCAGCAGCCAACCCGGCGCCGTACCCAAAGCGTTAAAAAATGTACCGGAGGCGGCTCCGAGAGAGATTAAATTCCCGTAATCGGCGGCGGCTAGGGCTAGAACGGTTAGCAAAAAGAACACGGAAACCAGGAGCTTTTCGGCCATCATGCGCTTAAAGTACAGCGTCAGGAAGTTGTTAATGAGCGTTATTAGAAACAACCCCGCTACCCAAGTCCAGGTACCGGCCACTCCGTACACGGCGGGCAGCGTTTTAACCGCGAACGGAATAAACAGCAGCAACGGCAACACGTTAAACAGGCTGGTAATGGATTTAAGCAAGACAAAA
>JBBSSO010000201.1:0-4800 GCA_038241905.1 Cytophagales bacterium
AACCATGTAGAAATAATGAGAGAATGAAAAAACGAGTGAAGAATTTGGTGATTCACCACTTAAATAGTTGAGGGAGATTTACGGCGAAAAATAACACTGGAAAGATACAAAGTCAAACTAGAAAACCACCTCGGCTAAAAAAAATCTGGTGTGTTTAAAAAATTCTTGAATAAATATTTTAGTCTCCCAAGTGAATGATAAACACTTTAAAATTCTGTTTTCGGCCTGTTTTTGAAAAAACAAGCCGAAAACAGAAAGGGTGAGGCTTTAAAACCTCACCCTTTAAAATATTTTGTATTTAAATTCGCTCTACGCCCAAGCCGGGTTTTCCGTTGGGCCGCATCACACCATTTTCAATGATAAAACCGCCTGACACTACATCACGGGCTAAATCTAGGCTACCATCAAGGTCAATGTATTTGGTGTTGGCGCAAGAGAACGCGGCGTGTAGCGCTGCGGTAATGCTCACAATGCTTTCGTCGTTGCAGCCCCACATCAAGTCAATGCCCGCCATTTGAGCCACGGTGCCAATTTGCCTACCCGCGTAAACACCTCCGCACTTCATTAATTTGATGTTAAAAATGCCGCACGCCCGCGGCGGCGATGCCAAAATAAAAGCATCATACGGCGATAAAAGTGATTCATCGGCGGCCACTAAATCTTTCACTGATGGGGCCAAATCCCGCAAATCATCAATAATTTTGGCTTTCAAAGGCTGCTCAATCAGTTCAATGTCTAACTTCTCTGTGCGGCGACAAAATTCCTCTAGGTTGGCCGCAGAATATCCTTGGTTGGCATCAATCCGGATGGTGACTTTGCTCCCGAAGGTTTCCCTGAGTTTCACCAATCGTTCCACGTCTTGGTCTACGGTTTCGCCGGTTTTCACTTTTAAATGCGTAAAACCGCGGCCCACATATTCCTGGGCTTCTTCCAGCGTCTCGGCCACAGATTTTATTCCGATGGTGATGGACGTGGGCATGGACGTAATTTTCTGACCTAAAAACGAAACCAAGGGCACACCCAAATGCTTGGCAAAAAGATCATGCAAAGCAATATCTAGCGCCGCGCGGGCAGCCGGGTTTTTAGGAAAACGCTGCGCAATTTCTTCGCACAATTGCTGAAATTCCCGCACCTCGCGGCCTTTCAGCCATTCCAAATTTTCGGGTTGCAGGGCAGCTTTGGTGTCAGATAGACTTTCGCCTACCACTTCTTTACTGGGGTTTCCAGACCCGATGCCGGTCAGACCATTTTCAGCTACCACTTCTACCAACACGTTTTCTACCGCCGTAACGGTTTTAAACGAGATGGTGTACGGACGCGTCAATTCTAAATCAGCGGACCAAACGTTAATTTCTTTTATTTTCATACCGCCGATTTCTCATTTTTCAACACTTCCTTCACCAAATCAATAATGGGTTCTACGCCTTCTTCCAGCGGCAACACCACAGACAGATTTAATTCCTGCTCGTACTGACGCTGAAATTCTTTGGCCTGCTCTAAAGATAAACCAACTGTATTTAAGGTAATGGCCAACACCTTAGAACCGTACAATTCAATTAACTGAATTTCAGAAGCCAGGGAAGGTATTTTAATACCCATGGTTTCGTTGTCGTCAAAATAAATGCGCGCTGGAGCGTGTTGCAACACCACGTATTTTATCTGGCCAGAAACCAAATATTCAGATCCGCAAGGTCCGCTGGGGTTCCGCATGGCGGCTTGGCCTTCCACGAAAATTACGTCGGGCTGGTGTTCGTCGTACAAGCTCAGAATAGCGTGCTCCAGCTCGCCAGAAACGAAATCATTGTAGGTAGAGTCTAAAATAAAGCCTTTGCCGCGGCCTTGCATCCAGCCGGTTTGGCCGGTAAATACCATTTGGGCTTTTAACCCGGCCGCCTCTGCTGCTTGGGTAAGCAAGCGGGTGGTGGTGCGCTTGCCCATTCGTACATCCGTTCCTAACACGGCTACGCGCGGCACGGGTAAATCCAAGATTTTGCCGGTCCAGAAATGGAGCTCGCTCTTAGGTTTGGGCTTGCGCACGTCAATAAGCAGCACGTTGTGTTCTTTGGCTAAAGCGGCCAAATCTGGCATGTCGCTCAGGTATTCATGCAAGCCGCTCACAATGTGCATTCCCTGCCGGATGGCCTCTTGAATTACTCCTTTTAAAGAGTCAGGTAATTTCCCGCCCTTCGGGGCGATGCCAACCAAGCAAAATTGGGCTGTTTCCGGGCTGTTTTTCAGGAAAGAAGCCAAATCTGCGTACACCAGAATATTACGGTGAACGCCGTCCACCACTTCGCCCGCGTCTTTTCCGGCCGAATTAGCATCAATAATGCCTACAATGTTGTAGCGTTCTGTGCCTCTGATAAGGCCATGCGCCGTTTTAGCCGGATACTTGTGTAACAACCCGTCTGTTAAGATAATGGCATTTCCGTCCATCGTAATAAATTTTTAAGTGTTTTGAAGGTTAGTTTTTGCTGTTTTAGGCCTGTTTTCCGAAAAACAGGCCTAAAACAGGTTTTTTAAAGTTTAAGGCCGTGCTGCCGCGGCGGATTAGCACCATTAATTTCCAGCACAAATCCATTCACAACGGCGTATTTCACTTTTCCATCGGCGGAACGCAGCACAAAATTGGCCCCGTTGCCCAAAGCCAAATCATGAGTAGCCGTGCCCGCTTCACGCAAAATATTCATCGGCAGCGCTGTGTTGTCTAACTGGCCCGGCATTTCTTGCAGTCGGACGGTGGTAAAACCTTGGGCCAGCAATTCTTGCACGAGCGCCGGCGTAAGTTCTGCCAAGTTTTTGAGCGTTTTGCCGTAGATCTTACCTGCCTCCAACACCAAGCCTTGGCCGTTTAGCTCGTCATAGCCATGAAAAACGCTCATGTCGCCAATTTCGTCAACGGTGCTTCGGTAGTAAAAACCTTGGGCCGATGCGGGCGCAGCCACTTCGGCCCGGTTTACGCCTACATCTAGCAAAATGCTGCCGCTTTCTACTTTCTGATGCACGTTCCGGATAACCAAATCATACAAATAACGCTCGTTCTCCGGAATCTTGACGTAATCTTTGAGCGGGTATTTTTTGTAACCATCTGTAGCAATTAGGTGGAGACCGGAAATGATAGCAGCAAAATTAAGCTGGCGGATAACTTGCTTTTCCGGATCGGCTGGGTAGCCGCCAGATTCAATTAAGATAACGCTGGTGCCCCATTTCATAATATTATCGCCGAAGGCGCGCGGCTCATGATCATCAGAATACTTGGCTACTTGGCCGGGAATAAGCTCTTGCAACCCTTGGTTCATGCCCACAATGGTTTGCATGGCGCGGCCCCGCACTTTATTGACAGATTGCGCATAATCATACGCGGGCGCCAGAAAAGAAATAGTAGCGGGTTTCGGGCTGGTGCCCACAGTGTACAGCCTGCTTTGGTCATGCAGGTTAAAGCCAAATTCTGGGTTCAGGCTGTCGCGAAGTTTTTTCAATAATTTCGCTTCCGGACTTTGTAACCGAAGCGCGTCGCGGTTTAGGTCAATGTCATACGCGTTGCGCCGCCGGAAGCGCTGGGCGCCGTCAGGGTTCAACATGGGCACGATGTAGAGCGTGGCGTTTTGCAGAATTTTCTTTTTTACAGGGTCCAGCGCGTCTGACTTTTGCAGGAACGCAAAGAAATCAAACAAAGCCATGGTGGCCGTTGATTCATCGCCGTGCATCTGCGACCACAGCAGCACTTTGGTTTTGCCGGTGCCCACTTTCACCAAATAAATATCGCGTCCTTCAACGCTTTGCCCTGCCACTTTTACCTCAAACTTCGGGTCTTTCCGGAGGTTTTCTAGAAGCGGCACAATGTCTTCGTGCTGAAACCGGCGGTCTTTAATGCTGGGTTCTTTGTAAGTGCTGTGCAGGTCAAAAGCTTGGCGCGCGAGCACAGGAACGGTGGTGGTTTGGCACTGGGCCTCCAGTAGCGTCATGAAGACAAGAATGAGAAGAAAAGTTTTTTGCATAGTCCTAGTTTACTACTCCTTTTACCGCTGGCTTAAAAGAATTCCGCGGTATCGTTTCAAAACACGGGGTAATGTAAGGACGATTTTTGGGTATCTGAAAAGAATTTAAAAATTTTGATAAAGTAGCGTGTTTTTTGCCTGTTTTCACTGCTTTTTCTAACAAATTGCGTTTAAATAATTTCCCAAAAAAGATAAAAGCATTTGCCCGTATTCACGAACAAATGTTAGTAAACTAAGCCCAATTATTCATTTAGCAGGTGTTTAATTCCTTTATAATAGAGATGATAACGGGGGAAATTTTAACCGATGGAAAAGCTAAAGGCTGTTTTGGGCCTGTTTTTCCAAAAACAGGCCCAAAACAGGAAAGTCACTAGCACACTTTAACCTATTTTCATGCGCGGATCTGGGCTCACATATTGGTTGGTGAATTCGCCTGCCAAGTATTTGTAGTGCGCGGCCATGGCAATCATGGCTGCGTTATCCGTGCAGTATTCAAAAGCGGGTACGTACACGTTCCATCCAAATTTGCTAGCTCCGGCCTCCAGCGCGGCCCGTAATCCAGAGTTAGCAGATACGCCACCGGCGATGGCAATTTCTTTTATTCCCTCCTGCCGAGCTGCTAACTCTACTTTTCTCATTAAAGTTAGCACCAACGTATGCTGAATGCTGGCGCAGATATCAGCTAAGTTTTCCTGCACAAAATCAGGATTGGTAGTGGAGTTTTTCCGGACAAAATTTAGAATAGACGTTTTTATGCCGCTAAAAGAAAAACTGTAACCCGGCATGTCCGTTACCGGAAACG
>JBBSSO010000202.1:0-4796 GCA_038241905.1 Cytophagales bacterium
AAAGAACCTGACTTTGCCTTTTTCTCTCACCATAGCGCTGCTATGTTGCTCAAAAAACGCTTCGTCAGAACCTTTCGCTTCCTGTTTTCGCCGGCAAAATCAAAACTTAAACAAGCTCTTAACTAAACTACTGGCTGCGCGTAAAAAGAAAATGCCAGAACACCGGCCAACCGAACAAAATCTTACTATGAAAAACAATTTCCTCCTGACGTGCTGCGCGGCATTTTTTCTGCTGCTGACCAGCTGCGGCGGGTCTTCAGAATCTATTTCGGTAGACGAGGCCGGCAAGCAAAATGAAAAGCTGCTAGAAACCATGGACAAGCCCGTAGTGGCCGGCTGGTTTGTGGCTGAAATGACCAGCAGCAATATGTTAGAAGCTGAGTTGGGCCGCATGGCTAGCAGCAAAGCCACCAATCCGCAGGTTAGAGATTTGGGCCAGCTGCTGCTGAACCATCACAACCAGCTAAACACGCAAATGAAGCAAATTGCTGACCTCAAGAACTTGGTTACGCCCACCAAACTGCAAGAAGACCACCAAAAAATTTACAACCAAATTATGGAAGATCCCGGTTCTAACTTTGACCAGGTTTACTTGGCCGCCATTATCAAAAACCACGACCAAATGGTAGAGCGATTCACCGATCTGGCCGAGAGAGGCACCGATACAGAGCTGAGAAATTACGCGGCCAAAGCGCTGCCTACCCTGCGGGCGCACGTGACCAGTGCCCAAGAACTACAAGACCAAATTGGCAAGTAGCACTTAATTTCAGCCTGTTCTAAAAGCCTTTTTACCGGTAACTAATTCTTTTTTTACGAATCTCGCACTTATGAAAAATCTATGGATGATAGGCGTGGCCGCTAGTTTAGCTACCATGTCTTGCAGCAGCAGCACCTTTACGCCATCCGCCGACACGGCGGCCCGAACTACTGCTACCAACACTGGTCAGCAAGTCCCGACCAGTACTACAGTGGTCAACGGAAGAACAGTATCTGACCCAGAGTTTCTGATGGAAACCTACAGCAACAGCCTTTTGCAGGTAGCCTTGGCTCGCACCGCGCTGGTGAAAGCCACCCACCCCGAGGTCCGGAAATATGCTCAAACCATGTTAGACCACCACAGCAAAGCGCTCATGGAATTTAACGCCATCGCGGCTGATTTAAACGTTAGCCTAGGCCTTACCATGTTGCCCATGCACCAAGCGGCGGTAGATAAATTGGCGGCCCAATCGGCCAAAGATATTGACGAAGAGTACATGGAAGAAATGGAAGCCCGGCACGAGCAAGAAGTAGCGCTTTACACCGCGGCATCTAACGGAGCCCAAACCGTAAAAATAAAAGCATATACCATCCGGACGCTGCCCGTGCTGCGCGTACACCTGCGTGAAGCTGACCGCATTGAGAATTTGGTAGATTAATTCATTAGCCCTAATTGCATAAAAAAAGGAGCCGTTCTTGGAAGAGAACAGGCTCCTTTTCTTGGTTTTTTGCAAAGCCAGCATGACAATTTGAGCCGATGAATCAAGAAGAGGGTTGAAAAGTAGCCCAGTATTTGTTTTTTGTGGACAGATAGAGATTTGCCCGTATATTTGCCAGTCAGCGTTATAACCTGACCGCTTTACATCAAAAAGATAGATGATATGAAAAAGTTGATGCCCATCATTGCCGCCGGAGCCATTCTGATTGGGACGGCCTGTGATACGTACACCGCCACCACAGATCCCGCTGACTTAGCCAGCGGGTGGGGCTTTCCTCTTAACCACCCTTCTAGCAGCCAAACCATTACTGAAATAAACAACAACGCTACCTTTGACAACAAAACCATTACGGCCAACAGAGACAGCGTAGCCGCTACCCAGCCTCAGCCTGATAACGCCGACGCTCCAGCCAACAACGCTCCATTACAAACTGCTCCCTAACAAGCAATAAATAAGTTAGGAATGCCGCGAAACTTTAGGCGGTGTTTGGGCTTAGAGTTTTTACGGCCGCAATTGGCCGCATTGCTTTTTGCACATAAAAAAAATTCCTAAATAAAAACGGGGACGCCTTTCTGATTTTTCAGAAAGGCGTCCCCGTTTTAGAGCTTGTTTGAATTTTAGGTTTGCCAGCGAAAATGACTAGAGTAAGGTTCTTGCAAAGTTATTTTTGAGCCTCGTAGCATCGCTACGAAGGCGATAAAATGACGAAGGCAGGTTCTTGCTATAGTCATTTGCAGAAAAAAGCTAAAGTTTAAACAAGCTCTTAGGTCTATTTTTTAAAAAGGAGGCCTAAAACGTTAGGCTGTTTTCTTTTTACGGCCCGGGCTTTTCTTCTCTTTTGCAGAAACTTCAGAAACATCGGCGGCAGCCGAAGCATCAATAGCGACAGGTTCCTTTTTCTTAGAAACGCGCTTTTTCTTTTCCGTCACCGGAGCTACTTCCACTTTTTCAAGAACTTCAGTACCATCGGCGGCAGCCGAAGTTAGGGGAGCATCAGGTAGGATAAGTTCTTTTTTCTTAGGCCCGCGCTTTTTCTTTTCTGGCACCGGCACTACTTCTACTTCTTCAGGTTCTTCTACAGCTGCGACGGGAGCGTCTACGTAGTGGCTGGTGCTCAGTTCTTCTTTTAAGAAACGCGCGGTATAGCCTTTTTTACATTCGGCTACTTCTTCAGGAGTTCCTTCGGCTACAATCATGCCGCCACCGTTTCCACCTTCAGGCCCGATGTCAATGATATAGTCCGCAATCTTGATCAGGTCCATGTTGTGTTCAATGACCAAAACGCTGTTGCCTTTGTCTACCAGCCGATTAAGAACATCGTTTAAATGTTCAATGTCTTGGAAATGCAAGCCGGTGGTAGGCTCATCCATGATGTAAAGCGTACGACCAGTATCTTTCTTAGAAAGTTCTGTCGCCAGCTTTACGCGCTGTGCCTCACCGCCAGAAAGCGTGGTGGCCTGCTGGCCCAGCGTAATGTAGCCCAAGCCTACATCGTTTAACGTCTGTATTTTACGCAAAATGCGGGGCATAAATTCAAAGAATTCTACGGCTTGCTCCACCGTCATGTCCAACACATCGGTAATAGATTTGCCTTTAAACCGTACCTCCAGGGTTTCACGGTTGTAGCGCTTGCCTTTGCAGGTCTCGCAGGGCACGTACACATCGGGCATAAAATTCATCTCGATGGTGCGTATTCCGGCGCCCTCGCAGGTTTCGCAGCGGCCTCCTTTCACGTTAAACGAGAATCGGCCGGCCGCGTATCCTCTAATTTTGGCCTCGGGCATGTTGGCAAACAGCGCGCGTATTTCGGTAAATACGCCCGTGTAAGTTGCTGGGTTAGAACGCGGCGTGCGCCCGATGGGACTTTGGTCTACCTCAATTACCTTGTCAATATGCTCCAGGCCTTCAATGGCTTTAAAGGGCAGCGGCTCGCGCTTGGCGTTAAAGAAGTACTTGTTTAAAATAGGGTAAAGCGTATCATGAATCAGCGATGATTTCCCGCTCCCAGATACGCCCGTCATACAAATTAGCTTGCCCAGCGGCAGATCAAGCGTTACATTTTTTAGATTATGACCGGTGGCCCCGCGTAAAATCAGGTGTTTGCCATTGCCGGGCCGTTTCTGTTTGCGCACGGAAATGCCGCGGCGGTTACTCAAGAAATCTGCCGTAGTTGAGCCGCTTTCCATCATTTCCTTCGGCGTACCCGCCGATACTACTTGCCCGCCATGAATGCCCGCGCCCGGCCCAATGTCCACCACGTAATCGGCGTGCAAAATCATGTCTTTGTCATGCTCAACCACCACCACGCTGTTGCCTAAATCGCGGAGGTCTTGCAGGGCTTTAATCAGTTTCTCATTGTCGCGCTGGTGCAGGCCAATGCTGGGCTCATCCATGATGTAAAGCACGCCAACCAGCTGCGTGCCAATCTGGGTGGCCAACCTAATCCGTTGGCTCTCGCCGCCAGAAAGAGTGCGCACAGAGCGGTGCAAATGCAAATACTCCAGGCCCACATCCACCAGAAAACCAATCCGCTTTCTGATTTCTTTCAGCAGTTCGCGGGCTATTAAATTCTGGCGGTCGTTCAGGCGTTCTTCTAAATTAGCAACCCAACCGGCCAGTTGCGTAATGTCCATCTCGGCCAGTTGGCCGATGTGTTTGTCGTCTAGTTTAAAGTGCAGCGATTCCTTTTTCAGGCGATAGCCTGCGCACTCGGGGCAAATGCTTTGCTGTGTATATTCGCGCACCCAGGCCCGCACGTTATCTGAGTCAGACTCCAGCTGCTTTTTCAAGAAATTCATGACACCTTCAAACACAAACGGCTCGCGTTTGCCTTTGGGGTCTTCCTCTTCGTAGCCGTACAGCAAGTGGTTCCAAGCTTCTGCCGAAATATCTGCAATGGGCGTGGTTAAACTCATTTTATGCCGCTTAAGCAGCGCCGTAACCTGACTAAAAATCCAGATATCGCGGTACTCGCCCAAGGGCGCGATGCCACCCCGGCTGATGCTGAGGCTGCGGTCTGGGACAATGCTTTCTTCGGTTAATTCTTCAATCTGGCCCAAGCCGTTGCAAACAGGGCACGCGCCATAGGGCGAGTTGAACGAGAACGTATTGGGTGCCGGATCATCATAGGCGATGCCGGTGGCCGGGTCCATTAAATGGCGGGAGTAAAACTGGGTGGTATTGGTATCAGCGTCTAACGCTAAAACAGTGCCTTTGCCGTGCTGCAACGCGTTCTGAATAGACGTAGACAAACGGTAGCGGTCCTCAGCGGAGGGGATTAGTTTGTCTATTACAATCTCAATGTCATGTATTTTGTAGCGG
>JBBSSO010000203.1:0-4778 GCA_038241905.1 Cytophagales bacterium
CTAACGCCATCTAAGGCTACAATAAAACCATCTTTCCGGAGCAGACACGCTTTTCTGCTAACCAGCTGCCTAGGGTCTAGTTCTGTTCTAATTTCAACCAGTACCCAATCAATAATATCAGGGTTTTGGCTGAAAAAATTCTGCGGCACCGTTTCTGTTCCAGTGTAACCGTAGGAGCCAAAATTGTAAGGCTGAGATATCGGGAGCAATCCGGCTGCGTTAAGGGTATTATTCATTAAACCGGTGCCTACATTATAAGGACCTTCTAACATTACCTTTAAGTTAACCGCCATCGACAAACCAACTTGTAGACTGGCCACCGATGATACTACTTGTTGCGCGCAACCACTTACCAGGCAACGATAATTAAGATTATTTTCTGAAGAGGTTACCTTGCTTAGCGATAAAGTGGCGGTGTTCACTCCCGAGTAGATGCCAGTATTAGTAAGATTTGCCCAGCTACCGTTGCTACCGTTCTGAACCTGCCATTGGTAAGTAATGCCAAAGCCGGTGGCCACCACGTTAAAAGTAGCGGTGCTGTTCATGTTATGAGTAAGTACCGCCTGGGGTTGGGTAGTGATGGCAGGAGCCATGGCCATATTGACCATTAAAGTTCCACAGGTGCTCATGCCTTGCTTAACCTTAACCTCTCCCGCTAAACTAGAGGGTATAACCGTGATCTCATTGGTGCCTTGCCCCGCAGTAATGACCCACCCGTTTGGAACTGTCCAAGCATAAGTGGACCCTTGAACGGCCGGTACTGAGTAGGTTTGTGGCGCATTGACACAGACGGTTGCCGGTCCGGTTATGGCTACTTGATTTGTGCAGCAGCCTCCCACATCAAAGGTTACCGTACGAACATATTTTCCTGCTTTTGCCTGTACTTGAATAGTGGTTAGTGAATTAAATTGGGCTTCAGTTAAGGTATAAGTGAAAGTGTCTGAAGCGCCGTTCTTATAGCCTTCTGCCGGATTAGCCTCAAATTTTACTGCATAGAACGGGTTGTTAGTAGTATTCTCTAAGGTATATTTAAATAAAGGATTAGAATTCTGAGGAGAGATAGCTGTGGCACCGGCAGGTAACTGGAAAGCTGCATTGCTCAGGGCGTTGTCACAATTTGTTTTAATGGAAAAAGAAAGGGTTACTGTATTATTGCTGTTACGTACATAGCCATTATAAGAGAATTCAAAGCAAGAATCAATCGCTTTACATACCTGAGAGCCATATCCGCCAGTTGCGTCGCAAATCGGAACCGCCCCAGATGCGCATCTGGTAACAGAAGCCTCGACCGTGGCGTTGTTTCTAGTTGGCTTATCTAGTATGTTAGCAGAAGTCGCAGAAGGGTCATAAATGCAAAGTGTTCCTTCAATCTTAGCTTGGTCTGAGTTGGTAGAAGTGCCCTTGATGTGCAGGGTACCGCTTCCGTTTAGCAAAGCCTGAGAAGTATTCAAGAAATTTCCTTTCACCAAAATGAAGCCATTATTGGTTAAAAGTGTATTAGAGTTCTCGCTTTTAAATGTCTTAGAGGTGCTAGATTGCTCTATGTAAGCGCAGGGGTGGTTAATGACAACACTGCCGCCCGTATTTTCAAAATCATTGGTGCAATAAAAATCACCGGCATTTTCAATTCTAGATTTATTGTTGGTCTTTACTTTAGACGTGCGGTAAACGCCTCCACCATAATTATAAAGCAAGTTGTCAATAGTATTCCCGCTGGCCAGGTTAGTGCCACCGGCTATCGTCACAGTTCCATAGTTGTGCAGTTGGCCAGAGTTAAAGTTTAAGGCTGCGTCATTGGTGTCTGAGATAGTGATGGCACCGTGGTTACGTATCACAGAACCTTCGTTAAGATGCACGTAGTTTACAAACGTAATGCTTTTGCCAACCATGTTACGGACAAGCGACTTTACGAGGGCATTGTTGTTGGTCTTAAAAGTAAGCGTACCATTGTTCTGGATAGACACATTTTTCAAAGACTCACTAAAACTGAAATACGCTGTGCCGTTGTTTTCAAAGTAAGCAGAGTCGTTGTCATTTGCCCCAATAGAAAAGTTGTTGGTTAATTCAATAACACCGTCATTCTTGATTTTAGATTTATTGTTTCTAACAATAAGCTTCCCAGAACCTTTTAATGACCCGCCAGAATTAATAGTCAAAGTACGCGAAGTATTGGAGTTGCCGTTTTGACCACCGAGCCAGAATTCAGAAACGTCGAAGATTACAGCGTGGTTAATTACTACGTGGTTGGCCGTGCCGTTGCTAGGCACGCTTCCTGAAGCCCATACTGTAGCATCTGTGAAATTGCCGGCTTTAATAGTAGTATGCGTTGTCTGAGCGTTTGCAGAAAACCCTGTGAATAGAAACGCAAGCGCAATTAAGGCAGAAGCATGAAACGATAAGAACCTTTGCGCGGTGGAAAGGTATTTTTGAAAGATATGCTTGTAAAACGCAATGCTACGTGTGAGGGTTAAATCGTTATTACCTTCAATTAAATAAGTGAATAGTTTCATAGCCTTACAGGAAAATGAAGTATTCAAAGATAAAGTATATTTTTACTAAGTCCTAACAATAAGGCCTTTATGCATCTGGGTTTTCGATGAACCGCTAGTTTTAGGAGATGAAACCGGTAAAATCAACAACCAATTTCTTTTTTGGGTGAAGGTTAAAGGAGAAAAATTAAATAAAAAAGCAGCATAATGCACCTTAGCAAACTTGAAACTTACCTTTGTTGGGAATCGCGATAGCAATATCTTGTCGTCGCTCTTTTATCAACTTCGTGAAGATGTTTCTAGGTTCAAAAACCGATTAGCTGAACTTGCTGGGCCGGATGGGAAAGAAGCAGTTTTAGTACAGATTCAAGAAAAACGGAGAGGTAAAAATGAGGCTAGACATAGACAGCGACCGCCTAAATGACTTCGATGAGGTAGACCAAAAGTACTTGGAGCAGTTGATGTAGCTTGTGGAGAACTGGTTTTGAGTTATTAACACCTATCAAAAGCAAGACTCTTTAAAAGCTGTTTTAGGCCTGTTTTTTGAAAAACAGGCCTAAAACAGGCAAGTGTACTCTTAAAATTTCATGTCAAAGCGCCCCTCGCGCACCTCCACCTTCTCGCCGGCCGCGTTCACGGCGTCGAACCAGAAGGTGCCCTCCTCCACCCATACTGCCTCTTTTACAACATCAATATCAACCGCTACCGCCTCGGCAATCCTGAAGGGCTTCCCTCCCCCTGTTTTATCCTCCAGTTTCTCTTTTTCGAGAAGAGCCTTAATGTCTCTGGCGGGAATAACAAAGGGGCTTTTAGACCGGAAACCCTTCATGAACTTCCCTCTTGCCGTTATGAGTTCCGCATTGTTGAAATTTGTCTTTACCTGCGCATTTGCTATATGCATAAATGCAAGCAGCACGGTCAAAAGTAAAATTGGTCTCATAGATGTATGTTTTAAAGTTTATGGTTTTTTTTGAGATGATAGGTGATGCTTAGGGCGGAGCCGATACTGAACTTGGGGCGGGAAAACTCGGATGGGTCGTCTCTGAAAATCTCATCGTTGCGCCAGCGGGTGTACAGCGGCACCACGGCGTGCACCCCTAAGGAGAGCCTACTCCCAAGACTCCTGCTGACACCTATTTCAAGCTTTGCCATATTGCCGAAGTCTAACTTCTTGTGATTGGTCTGGGTAGGATTTTCTATCAGCCAAGATGCAGGCGTATATTCCTGCCGGAATGAATTCAGCCAGCTATAAGTTAAGCTCCCTGCCAGAGAATACTTCTTGCCCAAAGCGAAACTGTAAGCCATGCCTAGTGACCATTGCCAACAGTGGTAAGAGTATTGGTCAGTATAGTATACAATATATACCTGGGAATTGTAATCAAACGGCCTTCCCAGCTCAAAGCGCTGCTTAAAGTAGCCCGCCCCAAGGGTCAGCCGCACGCGCGGGTCCCTGATGAGGAATGGCAACTTAAATGCGTAGTTCAGACTGGCCCCGTACCCTTTGGCCGTTCCATCCAATACATCTTTTCGATGTACGGCGGTCGGGGGGCTCCAATTATCCTTTACCTCTATTTTGCTGTGAATAATCTGCGTGGAAAGCGTGAGGCTGTTCTGCCCGTAACTGGCAAGCGATAGCAGAAACAGAAGGAGACAGAGCAGGCATACCTTTGGAATAGATTTCACCTGTAGTAGGTACGGGCAATATGTAGCCTGAGCTTTGGGAAAATAAGAGATTGCCATATTTCAAGGAGTATGATGATTTAATAAATATAGGGAAATTTTAATTTAAAAAACAACCCATTCGTCAACTTCACTTTTTCATACCCCCTTACCCAAATTTACTAACTAAAACAAGTAATTTCTCTTAAGTGTTAAGTGTTTTACATTTTCTAAAACCTCTAAACTAAGCCTTTTTAGGTCTGTTTTTTGAAAAACAGGCCTAAAACAGGAAAATGTACTCTTAAAACTTCACGTCAAACCAGCCCTCTGTCACCTCCACAGTTTCGGTTGAGCCGTCCTGCCCCGCAGGTTCCCGCTGCGCCCGAAAGGAGAAGGTCCCGGAAATGATTTTGTTGCCGGTGTCTAATTTGGTGATGGTAACCCTGCCGGGGTTGGCGCCGGTGGTGAAGTAAAACTTGGCGTTATTCCTATCTCTGTAGTCAGCTAATTCAGCATAGCTCCCACTTGCCTCCTCATTCAAAATATAGGCTCCTGTCTGCTTTAAACCTGCTATGGTTAAGTCTATTGAATTATTGAATTCATCATCATCACGAATTCCACCAATAGTAA
>JBBSSO010000204.1:0-4767 GCA_038241905.1 Cytophagales bacterium
AATTACCTCTGGCAAGACGTACTCACCCGCCAGAGCGTGGCCAACATTATCCAGCATTTTGTGCGGCTAGACGGCAAAGAAAATGACCCGCTAGCCAAAAAGAACCTGTTCTTTCCGCGCTACCACCAGCTAGACGTGGTGCGCCAGCTTATTGAAGACGCCAGCAAAAAAGGCGTCGGTCAAACTTACCTGATTCAGCATTCGGCTGGTTCTGGCAAGTCCAACTCCATTACTTGGGCCGCCTACCAATTAATAGAAACCTACCCGGCCCACGCGGACGTGCCGGGCAGCAAAGGCCTGCAAAACCCCTTGTTTGATTCCGTGATTGTAGTCACCGACCGGCGGTTGCTAGACAAGCAGATAAGAGAGAACATCAAGCAGTTTTCAGAAGTAAAAAATATTGTGGCGCCCGCTTATTCCTCCAAAGACCTGAAAGAAAGCCTGGAGAGCGGCAAGCGCATTATCATTACCACCATCCAGAAGTTTCCGCACATTGTAAAAGGCATAGACGACCTTAGCGACAAACGTTTTGCCGTGATTATTGACGAGGCTCACAGCAGCCAAAGCGGGTCGGCGGCCGATAACATGAACAAGGCCATGGGGAACAGTGCCACCGAAGAAGAGGAAGACCCCGACCCTCAGGACAAGATTCTGGCCGCCATGCAGGCCCGTAAAATGCGGGGCAACGCCTCATATCTGGCGTTTACGGCCACGCCCAAAAACAACACGCTTGAAAAATTCGGGATAAAGCAGGCAGACGGCAAGCACCAGCCTTTTCATCTGTACTCCATGAAACAGGCCATTGAAGAGGGCTTTATTCTAGATGTGCTGGCCAATTACACTACCTACAAAAGTTATTATGAGATAGAGAAGTCTATTGAAGACAATCCGCTTTTTGACACCGGCAAAGCCCAGAAAAAGCTACGGGCTTTTGTAGAGCGCAACCCCGAAACCATCGCCACCAAGGCCGAAATCATGCTGGACCATTTTACCACCAAAGTGGTGAATACCAAAAGGCTGAAAGGCAAAGCCAAGGCCATGGTCATTACCCAAAGCATTGAATCGGCCATCAATTATTATTTCGCCCTTAAAAAGCTACTCGCGCAAATGGGTAACCCGTTCCAGATCGCTATAGCGTTCTCGGGCAAGAAAACCATCAAAGGCATTGAATATACTGAAGATGACCTCAACAACTTCCCGGCGCATGTAGATACCGCCAAACCATCGGAGCCGGGGTACATCTCAGATAAAATAGCGCGGTATTTCAACATGGACGAGTACCGCATGTTGGTAGTCGCCAATAAATACCTCACCGGCTTTGACCAACCGAAGCTGACGGCCATGTACGTTGATAAAAAGCTGCAGAGCGTGATGGCGGTTCAAGCGCTTTCCCGGTTAAACCGCTCGGCCACGGCCTTGGGCAAGAAAACCGAAGACCTTTTTGTGCTGGATTTTTTTAATTCAACCGATGACATCAAGAAAGCCTTTGATCCCTTCTACACCGCTACCACGCTTAGCAAAGCCACCGACGTAAACGTACTGCATGACTTAAAGGAAAGCCTGGACATGTCGGGCATTTACGAGTGGGCTGAGGTGGTAGATTTTACCGAAAAGTATTTTGACGGTCAAGACGCTGACACCGTGCTCAGCCCTATTCTGCAACAAGCGGAAAGCCGCTTTAACCAAGCCCTGGAACTAGAAGAACTACAGAAAGCCGATTATAAGATAAAAGCGAAGCAGTTTGTGAAGATCTACGGGCAAATGGCCTCCATCTTGCCCTTTGAAGTTTTAAAATGGGAGCAGTTGTTCTGGTTTCTGAAATTTCTAATCCCGAAGATGGTTATGCTGGACCCCCATAAAAAGGAGCTGGATGAATTGCTAGATTCCGTTGATCTTTCTACCTACGGTTTAGAACGGGTTAAGCTAAGCGCCAACATTGGCCTAGACGACTCTGAAACAGAGCTTGATCCCCAGAAGTCCGCCGCTAGAGGCGTCCACGGTTCAGGCGGCGATGAGGACCCGCTAGATTTAATTATCAAAAGCTTTAACGAGCGCTGGTTTCAGGGCTGGGAAGCCACTCCCGAAGAGCAAAAGGTAAAGTTGGTGAACCTAGCCAAACACATACAGGCTCATCCAGACTTCCAAACTAAATACTCCCAAAACGCCGATCTGCAAAACCGCAACATCGCCTTTGACAAAATCTTTGAAGACGTGATGTCCCGCCAACGCAAACTAGAAATGGACCTGTACCGTCTCATCTCCAAAGACGATGCCTCTAAAACAGCGCTAAAAGATTCATTGAAGCGGATGGTGCGGTAGCTATGAACTAAAGTATAAAGACAGAAATCGCTAACTCTTTTTGATAGCCAAACGATTTCCTTCCTGAGAGCATGTTTAAATTTGTCTTTTGCGCTGCAAACTGGCATCGAAAGAACCTGGCTTCGCCTTTTTCTCACACCATAGCGCTGCTATGCTGCTCAAAAAACGCTTCGTCAGAACCTTCCGCTCCCAGTTTTCGCTTGCAAAACCAAAATTTAAACAAACTCTGAAAGGGAATGGAGTGCGTTTTATGAAATTCGCTTCTTTTTGCAATTAAAGCAGACATACCATTAAGTGACTAGCCATCAACAGAGCCTTTACCAATTACTATTCCATCAGAACTAGCGCGCAGCGCAACCCGCAAAGACGTTTTCGGCCTATTTTTCAAAAAGTAGGCCTAAAACGCGGGTGCGGTACTATTGCTGGAGGCGGGCAGGTTTAGCCCAATCCTAATTAACCGCTGTTCGGGATTTCTAATCTCGAACTACAAGGTTGGGGATTTCTAATCCCCGTTCCGGAACATTCTAAAAGACCCAATATCTGCGTTGGGTATTAAGTAAGTTCCTGTTTTAGGCCTGTTTTTCAGAAAGGAGGCCTAAAACGCGATTGCATTCCTGTTATTAGATGCGGGCAAGTTTAAGCCAATCCCATCTTTTTTACCATTCCGTTTGAGGGTACCGAAATTAAGAAGTAATTTCGCGACTTCATTCAGCCACCTTACCTGCATATGAACCCTACGGTAAAGATTTTTTCCGGTACCGAGTCTAGATATTTCGCTGAAAAAGTGGCCGCATCGTACGGATTGCCCCTTGGCGATTTGGAAGTGCAGCGCTTTTCTGACGGTGAAATAGCCGTTCATTTCAATGAATCGGTGCGCGGAAGCGAGGTGTTCCTAATTCAGTCTACTTTTCCGCCAGCCGATAACCTGATGGAACTGATGCTGATGGTAGACGCCGCCAAACGCGCATCGGCCCATAAAGTAATTGTGGTGATGCCTTATTACGGCTACGCCCGCCAAGATAGAAAAGACAAACCGCGCGTTTCCATCGGTGCTAAAGTAATGGCAAACGCCATTCAGGCTGTAGGGGCAGACCGGTTGATGACCTGCGATTTACACGCCGGGCAGATTCAGGGTTTCTTTGACATTCCGGTAGATCATCTGGATGGATCGGCCATTTTTGTGCCGTATCTGCGCAGCCTAAATTTGGGCCAGGACTTAATTTTTGCTTCGCCGGATGTAGGAGGAGTGGTAAGAACCAGAAGCTTCGCCAAAGTATTTGGGGTAGAGATGGTGGTCTGCGACAAGCATCGTAAACGCGCCAATGAGATTGCTTCTATGCAAGTAATTGGCGACGTAGAAGGTATGGACGTGGTTTTGGTAGATGACTTGGTAGACACCGCCGGTACCATTACCAAAGCGGCTGGGTTGCTGATGGACAAAGGCGCCAAAAGCGTAAGAGCCATTGCCACGCACGGCGTATTGTCGGGCCCAGCTTACGAGCGGATTGAGAATTCAGTGTTGAAAGAGTTGGTGATTTCAGACACCATTCCGTTGCGTCATGAGAGCTCCAAAATTAAAGTACTTACGTTCTCAGATCTTTTTGCCCGCGCCATCAGCAACGTGGTTACGCATGATTCCATCAGCTCGCTGTTTATTTAGGGGCTGGTTGTTAGGTTGCTAGAAGATTTGTGAGCTATTCATTACGGCAGATTTTTGTTGGTGATAACACCAACAAAAGCTGAGTTTGCTACTTTTGGATGAAGAGGTTGTAGATGTAACAGTTGTTGGTTGTAACAACGACAAACAACTGGCTATGGCAGGAAAAAGTTGTTGGTGATAACACCAACAACGGCAACAAAGGCTGAGTTTGCTACTTTTGGATGAAGAGGTTGTAGATGTAGAAGTTGTTGGTTGTAACAATGACAAACAACTGGCTATGGCAGAAATAGTTGTTGGTGATAACACCAACAACGGCAACAAAGGTTGAGTTTGCTACTAGTAGATGTAGAGGTTGTTAGTGTAGCAGTTGTTGGTTGTAACAATGACAAACAACTGGCTATGGCAGAAATAGTTGTTGGTGATAACACCAACAACGGCAAAAAAACTGGACAACAACCAAATGTAGTTGATATTAACAGTGCCATTGGTGGTGTTATTACCAACAATTTAAGAAGTCTTGAGTCTTACATCTTGATACTTAAGTCTTTTTAATACACCAGTGCCCTTGTTGGTGTTATCACCAACAATTAGAAAGAATTTTTTATTTTTATTTATATTTTTTTTATGAAAAGCTTAGAGATTATAGGGTTTAAAAGAGCAAATCTCGGTAAATCCGAAGCAAAGGCGCTTCGTGAGGAAGCTCAGGTTCCATGTGTGTTGTACGGTGGCTCAGAGCAAATTCACTTTTCGGTGCCCGCCATCCTTTTCCGTCCGTTGGTGTATTCGCC
>JBBSSO010000205.1:0-4758 GCA_038241905.1 Cytophagales bacterium
CAATCATTTTATCTCAGAGCTGCGCGATGTTACCGTGCAAAAAGATAGTTTGCGGTTCCGCCGCAACCTGGAGCGCCTAGGCGAGGTGATGGCCTATAAAATTTCTGAAACCCTCCCTTACGAAGAGAAAACCATTAAAACGCCATTGGCGCTTACCCAGCAAACGCTGCTGCAGGCGTTTCCGGTGGTGGCCACGGTGCTGCGGGCCGGTTTGCCTTTTCACCAAGGCTTCATGAATTATTTTGACCAAGCCACCTGCGCATTTGTGGGCGCTTACCGCGTAGAAGGCGATGGCGAGCGCCAGTTGGCCGTGCATTTAGATTACCTAGCTGCTCCCAATTTACAAGACAAGGTTCTGGTTTTGGTAGACCCCATGTTGGCCACCGGCAAAAGTTTGGTGCTAACGTATAAAGACCTGTTGCGTTTTGGCACGCCCAAACGGTTAATTATAGCCGCCATTATTGCCAGCCCCGAGGGGGTAGCGCACGTGCAGGAAGAAATTCCGGAAGTAGAAATATGGTTGGGTGCCTTAGATGAAGGCCTAAACGAGCAAGCTTACATTGTGCCCGGCCTAGGCGATGCCGGAGATTTGGCCTTCGGGGCCAAGCAATAAGGGAGCGCGCTCCGCGTTAGCTCTTGGCTATTAAGAGCATGTTTAAATTTGTCTTTTGCGCTGCAAACAGGCATCAAAAGAACCTGTCATCGCTTTTTTCTCTTACCATAGCGCTGCTATGTTGCGGTAATGGCACACCCCGAATGCTTTCGGGGAAACGCTTCGTCAGAACCTTTCGCTTCCTGTTTTCGCCGGCAAAATCAAAACTTAAACAGGCTCTTAGCGGCCGAATGGAAAGTAGCTGTGTTTATCTTTATTTTGTTCCTGCATTTTGCCTTAGAATAAAGTTTTGAACTGATTTCTGGGCGAAGAGTTGATAAGAAGGGAAATAGTTAGCGCTCGGAAACAAAATGATAGCTTCGTTCTTGAAATACATTTCTGTCTATTTGCTGAGCACCTTCAAGTTTATTGGCGGGCCGCTGGCGGGTGTTTCTTTGGGGCTTTCCTTTTTGGAGACGTATGGCCTGACCGTAGCCGGAATGATGAGCAGCGTGTTGGTTTTTACCTTCCTCGGCAAAGCCGCGCACCGCTTATACGTTATCCGGCAGCGGGCCAGAAATAAGCTGATGTTTACCAAGAAAAACCGACGCGTGGTGCAAGTCTTTCGCAGGTTTGGCATGAAAGGCATCGCGTTCTTGACTCCCGTCATCTTAACGCCCATTGGCGGCACTGTGCTAGCAACGGTGCTGGGAATTTCCAAAAGCAGAATAATTTTGCACATGCTCTGGAGCGCCATTTTCTGGGGCTTCGCGTTAACCCTGATGCTTTACAAACTTAGCCATTTGCCGTTCCTTCAGTTTTTAAAGTAAGGTGTAGCTGGTATGGTTTCTGGTAAAATAAACATTGCTGTTTTAGGCCTGTTTTTTTAAAAACAGGCCTAAAACAGCAATGTTTATGCGCAGGCGAAAAGCTTTACTTGCGGCTTTTGCGTTTGCTAGCGCCGCCTGCTTTGGTTTTTTTCCAGCCGGCTTTCTTGGCATCTCTGGTTTTAACGCCTTTGCCAATGTTTTCTCCTTTGGGCAAGTTTTTCTTCTCATGGAACGCGCCTTTGAATTCGGGATCGTCGCGGCGTTTCTGGTTGTCTAGCTCGCGGTCCATGAGTTGCTTTTCCTCAAAAGGCGTGTCATAAACCTTTACTTCGGGCGGAAGCGGTTCTTGCCTAATTTGCATTTTAATCAGCTTCTCAATCCGGTTTATGTGGTGCATCTCCGCCTCGTTGGCGAACGTAATAGACGCGCCCTTCTGCTCAGCCCGGCCCGTCCGGCCGATGCGGTGCACGTAATCTTCGTAAATAATGGGCACGTCAAAGTTAATCACGTGGCTTACGTCATTAATGTCAATACCTCTTGAGGCTACATCCGTAGCTACTAAATACCGCACTTCGCCTTCTCTAAAAGCCTCTACTGCGTTGATGCGGGTGTTTTGGCCTTTGTTGCCGTGTACCACGCGCACGCCGCCGCTGCCTTTGCGGTCTAAAAAAGAGGCCACGTTGTCGGCGTTGGTTTTGCTGCGGGTAAAGATCATAACGCGGTTAAACGTTTCTTTGTCTTTAAAAAGGTAATCCAGCAAATCAATTTTGGTGCGCAAGTTGGGCGCTTGGTAAAGCAACTGCGTTACGGTGTTTACGGGCGTGGCCTGTGGCGTTACTTCCACCACCATCGGAAACTCCAAAAATTCTTCTGACAACACGTGCACGCGCTCATGCATGGTGGCGGAGAATAAGAGGTTTTGCCGCTTCCGCGGGATGATTTCCAGAATTTGCCGGATCTGAGGCATAAAGCCCATGTCCATCATTTTATCGGCCTCATCTAGCACCAAGGTTTTTAGTTCTTTCAAGACCAGCTCGCCTTTGCGGTACAGGTCCATGAGCCGACCGGGCGTGGCAACCACAATATCAACGCCTTCGCGCAAGCGGTCAATTTGGGTTTTGGGGCCTACGCCGCCGTAAATGCCCACGGTGCGCAAGTCTAAATAAGCGCAAAACTTCTGCACATTTTCCTCAATCTGCATCACCAGCTCGCGGGTGGGGGCCAGAATTAAGGCCCTAGGATTGTGGCCCTGCGCGTATTTTACCTTCATTAAAATAGGCAAAACGTACGCGGCTGTTTTACCCGTTCCGGTCTGCGCGATGCCCATGACGTCATGCCCGGCCATGGCCAAAGGAATGGTTTGCAACTGCACCGGCGTGGGTTTTTGGTAACCCAGTTCGGCAATTGCGGTTAAGAGCTGCTTGTTTAGCTTAAAATCTTCAAAAGTAGGCTGCTGAGCTTCTCCTTCCGAAGCATTTTCTTGGGTGGTTTCTGCAGCGGATTCTGCGGGTATATTTTCTTCCTGCTCGGCCGCAGGCATGTCGTTTTCTTCTGTTATCATCAGGGCAAAGGTACGGAAATGAATTTAGGACATTTACCTAAACGTGTTGAACTAGGTTTTGGAAAAATAAGTAGAAAACCTACGTTGCTGGAGACACTCGTAGGATGTTCGGACACTACGAGGTCTGGTTGACTGCTGAACGTTTTTAAACTTACTAATGATCTAAAAGCTTCTGTTTCTATTTTCTAGAAGTTTCCTTAGAAGATCTCACAAATTTGGAAAGCCTGTGAGCACAAGCTATCTAACAATGACCTCGTAGTGTCCGGAGGTCCTACGAGTGTCTCCTATAATCACGTTTTCGGCCTGTTTTGCAGAAAATAGGCCGAAAACAGATTAATAGCACGCGCCATTATTTGGTGTAATAATTCGTATCTTTCCTATCTAAACCTTTTACGGCATGGAGAAAGTAGTTAAAATTGGAAAGCTGCGAGAGCAACAATCAGACTTCCAATATTGGAAACAGAAATCTCCACAAGAAAGACTGGCCGCTTTAGAGGTACTGCGCCAAAACTATATTCGGTTCAATAAAAATGTTCAGCCCAGACTTCAGCGAGTTTGTCGCATTATTAAATCAGCATAAAGTCAACTATTTGATTGTAGGCATCATTAGTAAATAAAAATAATATGAAACTGTCATCGTTCATAATTATATCTCTAATTTTCATTTCTTTTACCCTAAAAAAAGAATGTAAGGATTTTCAAGAGGGCACCTTTGAATTAGATAGTGCGGACGGTTCTAGTCATATTATTACAAGAAAAGATAATAAACAGATAGAAAATAGTAGTAAGACTGGAACAATAAGTGAATTTGAAATCAAGTGGCTTGACGATTGCTCCTACATTTTATTTAATAGAAAGATAACAAAGGGAACTGATTTGTATCCTGAATCAAACAGCGATACTTTAATTAATGAAGTAATAGAAATAAATGGTGACTTTTATAAAGTTAAAAGCACAATGAAAGGCTATGACTTTGAATCAGAATCAATCCAAAGGAGGATAAAATAACTGCTTACCGCTATGTCGTAACCGTTCATGGTTACCCAAGATATACGGGAGACCTTGATGTCTGGGTAGAGCCGGGTGTTGGAACCGCCGAGAAAATTATAAACTTTCGATAATCACGTTTTAGGCCTGTTTTTAGAAAAACACGGCAAAAACGCAAGACTTCCGTGGGCTAGGTTTATCTTAGCCCCATGAACAGCATCCTGATCAAAAACGCCCAACTCGTTAACGAAGGCCAAATTTTTGCGGCCGATGTGCTGGTGAAAGACGGCTACATCCATACCATCGCACAAAATATTAAAACCCCAGCAGATACCGTTATTGACGCGCAAGGCCAGTACTTGCTGCCCGGAATTATTGACGATCAAGTGCATTTCCGAGACCCGGGCCTTACTTATAAAGCAGATTTATACAGTGAACCTCGGGCTGCGGTGGCCGGCGGCGTAACCACGTTTATGGAAATGCCCAACACCGTGCCCAACGCCACTACCCAAGAATTGCTGCAAGATAAATATGACACGGCGGCTCAAAAATCATTGGCCAACTACTCGTTTTTTATGGGCGGCACCAACACCAACCTCCCCGAAATCCTGAAAACGGATCCGCGCACCGTGTGCGGTATTAAGCTGTTCATGGGCTCTAGCACCGGCAATATGTTGGTAGATGATGTGCAAACGCTGGAAGAGATTTTCAAACAAAGCCCAATGCTAATTGCCACGCACTGCGAAGACGAGGCCACTATTAAAGCCAACATGCAGCTCGCCACCGAA
>JBBSSO010000206.1:0-4721 GCA_038241905.1 Cytophagales bacterium
CACAAAAGCCAACGGATCTCCTACCGCCAGTTCCGTATAAGGCACCATGCCGGTGAGCACCAGCGTAATAATGACGTATAAAACCGTGCAGATAATGAGGGCATACATCATGGCGCGGGGCAAATCTCGCTGGGGGTTTTTACATTCTTCGGCGGTGGTGCTGATGGCGTCAAAACCGATGTATGCAAAAAATACTGCCGACACGCCTTTCAACACGCCGCCAATGCCGTTGGGCGCAAACGGGCTCCAGTTTTCTGGGTTCACGTAAAAAACGCCCACTATAATAACCACCAACACCACTGACATCTTTAAAAGAACCAGAATGTTAGACGCTCGCTTAGATTCTTTAATACCGATGTACACCAGCGCCGTCACGAAAAGGTTGATCATAAATGCCGGCAAATCTATCACCAGTTTTCCGCCCAAAAAATCTGGCGCGGCCAACCAAATATTATAGGCTTCTACCTGCGCCGCACTCGCCGCCGACAGCGGTTGACCAGCTTGCAGCAAATCCAGCACATCGTGGTAGCCAACGTAAGCGCTCTGCGTGCCCATGGTTAGCCAAACGGGAATATTCCAGCCCATGCCGCTCATGAGACCCGTAAAATAATCGCTCCAGGAGATGGCCACCACAATATTGCCCACCGTGTATTCCATAATCAGCGCCCAGCCAATAATCCAAGCGGCCAGCTCACCGAAAGACGTGTACGCGTACGTATAAGCAGAGCCGCTAACCGGAATAGTAGCCGCAAACTGCGCGTAACACAGCGCCGAAAACGCGCAGGCAATAGCGGTGAACACAAAAAGCAGAGACACCGCCGGACCACCTTCAAAGCTGGCGTTGCCGATGGTACTAAAAATACCCGCCCCCACAATGGCCGCTATGCCCAGCGAGGTTAAATCACGGACGGTCAGGTTACGTTCCAGTCCCTCGTCTACTGAGCCTATATGCGCGGCCACATCGGCGGGTGGAGTATGCAGGACTTGGTTTAAACTTTTTCGGCGTAAAAGATTTTTTAGATGCACGGTCTACAATTGGGTAATAATTCTGGGGCAAAAGTTAACAAAAATATTCTGAAACATAGAAAGTCGCTATTATTTACCCAAACCGCCTTGCCAAAATTTATTCGCCAAAATCAAATTTACGCGTGGCGATGGTTGCCCAGAAGAAGTTTTTGGCATCGGCTGTTTTAGGCCTATTTTTCAGAAAACAGGCCTAAAACAGCCAACAAACCCACCGCATTCCTCCGTCGGGGCGTATCGCATACGCCCATACCGTTGCAGTTTGTGTTTATGAGCTAACGCATAGAACGTTTGCAATACGCCCCTACCTATTCAATACCAACCGGAAAGTAGTGCCTTTGCCTACTTCAGAAGACTTGACAAACAGACGGCCTTGGTGGTAATTCTCAATAATTCTTCGGGCTAGGGCTAGGCCCAGGCCCCAACCGCGCCGCTTGGTAGTAAAACCGGGTACAAATACTTCTTCCTGCTTGCTTTTAGGAATGCCTTTGCCAGTATCTTGTATATCTAAAGCCAGCGTACCTTTTACGCTGCCTTTCACGACGCGCAACGTTATGGAACCTTTACCTTCCATGGCATCAACGGCATTTTTACAAATGTTTTCAATCACCCATTCAAACAACGGAATGTTGATTTTGGCGGTGGTTTCGGGAGGAAAATCGGTTTCTACGTGAATGGCAACTTTGGCAGAAACGCGGTTGCGCAGGTACCCGATGGCGTTTTCTACTACCCGCAAAATGGGCTCGTCTTTGAGCACCGGCACGGACCCGATGTTGGAAAAACGTTCCGTAATAATTTCTAGACGGCGTACATCTTTGCCCAGTTCTTCAACCATGGGTTCTTGGTCAAACCGAGGGCTGGCTTTCATGTATTCATACCACGCCATGAGCGAGGAAAGCGGAGTGCCCAGTTGGTGCGCGGTTTCTTTGGCCAGCCCCACCCAAACGCGGTTTTGCTCGGCTTTACGAGAGTAACTAAAGGCGTAATAGGCAATCAAGAACAGGCAGGCAATAACTGTGAGCTGCACGTAAGGATAGTAGCGCAACTGGGTTAACAGCTCAGAGTCTTTGTAGAAAATGTAGTTCTTGAAATCGTCTTGGTAAGAAACCTCAATGGGCGGGTGTTGGGCTTTCATCTTGGCAATCTCGCGCTGCAACATGGCCTTTTTGCGCTTCTCAGAAATATTAACCGGAATATCCAAGTTCTTGTAGGCCAGGGCGTTCTCGTTTTCATCGGCTAAAATAACGGGCACGCTTTGGTTGGCGTCAATTATTTCTTCCTGCACAAAAACCAAGTTGTCTGAGTCAATTTCGGCATTGCCCATGTACCGGAGCCCTTTGGCGTACAAGTCAATAAGTTGCTGCTCGCGTTCAGATAATTTGGCCACCAGCAAATTGGTATAAATAACGGTAGCGGCCCCAATGACCACCGCAACTGTCATGATTAACAGCTTTATCCGCGACTTTTTAGAATAGATGGAGGTTGGAATCATGGACAAGGCAAAGCTAGGGAACATACGTCCAATGCGGCGTGGTGTTTCCAGAACGCAAGATACAAGCAGAAATGTCTATGCTCCTAGTTTAGAATGATACTGAATAAGGGAACCTTTGGTTAAAAATTCGTTTTTACCTAATAGTGGCTTAATTTTGCAGACTATTTAAAACTGTCGTATGCTTAACAATCTTAGAGCCGTCAGTCTTTCTCACAAAAAGGCTCCTTTAGACATAAGGGAGCTTATTGCCTTAGATGAAAGGTCTTGCCGTTTGTTTCTGCAAACGCTTAAAGACTTTATTCAGGCAACTGACATATTAGTACTCTCTACGTGCAACCGCACGGAAGTATATTACACCTCTGATCATGACTACAGCCACGAAATAGTAAAGCTGCTAGGCATTAGCAAAGGTATTTCCAATATATCGCAGTACCTAGATTTCTTCACCATCCTCAACGGCCACCAAGATGCCGTGCAACACCTGTTTGACGTGGCCATGGGCCTAGATGCGCAGGTGGTAGGAGACATGCAGATTTCTAACCAGGTAAAGCAGGCTTACCAGTGGAGCGTAGACTCGGCGGCGGCGGGCCCGTTTTTGCACCGCTTGCTGCACACTATTTTCTTTACCAACAAGCGCGTAGTACAAGAAACCGCGTTTAGAGAAGGAGCCGCCTCTACGTCTTACGCCGCTTTAGAGCTGGTAGAAAGCTTGGTAGCAGACAAGCCCAATCCCAAGATTTTAGTTGTAGGTTTAGGTGAGATTGGGGCCGATGTGTGCCGCCATCTCCAGAATTCTGAATTCCAAAACGTAAAAATAGCAAACCGCACCCAAGCCAAAGCCCAGCTTTTAGCCGATGAATGCGGGCTGGAAGTTTTGCCTTTCCAAGATTTGGTGGAAGGCATGAAAGAAGCGGACGTTATTATTTCATCGGTGGCCCGAGACACGCCTTTCTTCACCAAAGAAATGGTTAGCCGCTTAAACGTGCTCACGTACAAGTTTTTCATAGACCTAAGCGTGCCGCGCAGCGTAGAAGCCGATGTAGAAAATGTACCGGGCGTGCTGCTTTACAACATAGATGCCATTCAGAGCAAAGCTTCTAAAGCCCTGCAACGCCGCCTAAACGCGGTGCCGCAGGTAAACCAGATTATCAAAGAATCTATTGCCAGTTTTGAAGATTGGAGCAAGGAAATGAACGTGTCTCCTACCATCCAGAAACTGAAAAACGCCTTAGAAACCATCCGGCAAGAAGAAATGGCGCGGTACATGAAAAAACTGTCGGCAGACGAAGTGAAGCACCTAGATGACATTACCAAATCTATGATGCAGAAAATCATTAAACTGCCCGTGCTCCAACTCAAAGCTGCCTGCAAACGCGGTGAGGCCGAAACCCTAATTGACGTCTTAACCGATTTGTTTGATTTAGAAAAGCAATCGGCGGAAGCGCATCCTTAAAAATCAAAAATACTAATCCATAAAAAAAGCGAGTTACTCTAGAAAGAGCAACTCGCTTTTTGCGTTTTAGGCCTGTTTTTAGAAAAACAGGCCTAAAACAGGATTACCTACCTTTCACCAGCGTTTAAGCAAAAACTACATCGGCTTGCCGCCGATGTAAAACCCGAGATTTGCCGGGGTCATTTTATTTTTTTAGGGCAGAAGTAGACCTCGGCACGCGTCAATTCCGTAACAAGAACAAACCAATACCACCTGCCATGCCAGAATTTGATGCCGCCAAACACCAGGAATTGAACTTGTATTTTAAGCAAAAGATACGCGAGGTGTTAGAAGCCAATCCGCAACTAAACCAAAAGACCGCCGCCGGGCAGACTCTAGAACTGGACGAACTGGTAGAATGTATGCCGCTCCAAGATCAGCTGCGCTGGAAGGAATTTCTGGAGCTGGATCAGCAAAAACTAAACATCGACCTGCAAAACCACTTGGAAGGAACGGGAGACCCGCTGCAAAACCAAGAAGCCTTTTACCGGAAACCCGGAACAACTGGCCCCGCTGCAGATAATCCGCTTTGGTAAACTTGCTTTGACAAACACTTTTCTATCAGAAATTAAAAAAATAAAAACCGTTTCTGGCCTACTTTTCAGAAAACAGGCTGGAAACGGTTTTAAATAATACGTACTCAAAGCGGGGGAAACGCGCAATCTAAAGCAAAACTACAAATCTCCGCAGCACTCTTCTAGGCAATCAATCACA
>JBBSSO010000207.1:0-4711 GCA_038241905.1 Cytophagales bacterium
GAGCGTGTTTAAATCTTAGGTTTACTAGTCCTTTACAGCAAAAAGCTAACCTTTAAACAAGCATTTAAGTAGTTTTCTGAAAAATAGGCCAAAAACGGGAATAATTCTACCGTAATACAACCTTGAGCCTGCAAATCAAATTGATAGGCGCGGCTATCTAAGAAGTGAGGCTTAAAAGGGCGCTTTCTGCAGCTGGTCCGCTACTAGCTTTGTCTGAAAAAGGTAGTCTAAACTAGCTTTAAATGCCAGCTGAAAAACGAACCCCGAGATATCAATTTAAGCAAACCGGGGAGGGTTAGGTTCCCGCGCCAACGGTGGCGGAAGGTAGGTAACGGCTACCATTTTACCTTTTTCCGCCTTCAGGGAGAAGAAATGGAAAGTAGGAATTGGTGTCAAGGTCGCTAACAAGGCATGCGTGGGCAAGCCACAGCCAATACCAGCATTATTTTCTGATGCGGAATGCGATTTGTGGCTCAGGCATTTTTTTTGGCAAGTGCGCTTTGCCCCAATTGCTTTGTTGATACATGCTTTTATTAGTACAGACTGCTCCTGGCTCACCTTCCAATTTGCCGCTTGGGGCAGTTTGGGCAAAGTGAACAGCAGTACCAAAACGCTGATTCCTAAAAGCAGATAATTCTTCATTTTTATGTACCTGTACCGGCAGTCCTTTTCTATAAACTCGTAATTGTTCTTTTTATTGAGTGCCGAAGCAAATTTGACCAAGCCACAACACTTTTTTGGAAGAGCCCCTGTGCCGTTCAGACAAAATTCCGGGGTCAACCATCGCCTTTCTGGCGTAATGTGCATCCGCAGAGCGGGCCAAATTAATGTAGGATAAAAGCTGTTTTCGGCCTGTTTTTTGGAAATTAGGCCGAAAACGAACAGCAGACTAATGCGGCAGTCGGTCTTTCACTACGCCGTACAGGTACGTTCCGGCTACGCCGCCAAAGATAGCCAGCAAAATAGGCCAGTACGCGTAGCCTAGGTTCACAAACAACGGCCCCGGACAAGCCCCCACCAGCGCCCAACCCAACCCAAAAATGATGCCTCCTAAAAGATAGCGCGGAATGGATTTCTCTTTGGGCGTAAACGTGATGAGGTTTCCTTGGTAGTCTTTTAGGTTGTATTTCTTGATTAGGAACACCGCCATCACCCCTAAAATTACGGCGGTGCCGATGATACCGTACATGTGGAATGCTTGGAACCGGAACATTTCTTGGATGCGGTACCAAGAGATGGCCTCAGACTTGCTCATCACAATCCCGAAGAGAATTCCTGTCAGTATAAACTTTAATCCTTTCACAATTCTTGGTATTTATGTGCTAATTAAAAAGAAAATTTAGTCTAGAAAATAAGCGGGAAGAGCAGGAAGGTCATGACCAAGCCGCCAATAAAAAACCCGATTACGGCCACCAAAGACGGCCACTGCAGGTTAGATAAGCCACTAATGGCGTGCCCAGACGTGCAGCCGCCCGCGTACCGTGACCCAAACCCAATGAGCAAGCCTCCGGCCAATAAAAGCGCGATGGCCTTAAAACTGAGAAATGCTTCCATGCCAAACAGTTCCTGGGGTTGCATGCCCTGTGGCGCAGAAAAGCCCAATTGCTGAATATCTTGAATAGTGGCCTGCGAAATTTGCACCGCCTCGCCGTTAGATAAGAACGTTGCGGAAATGTAACCGCCCAAAATTGCGCCTACCAAAAAAAGAAGATTCCACAGCTGGTCTTTCCAATTAAAGTCAAAGAACGGCACGCGCTTGCCGGCTCCGCAGGCCGCGCAGATAACCCTAAGGTTAGAGGAAAAGCCAAAAGACTTCCCGAAAAAAAGTAGAATGACCATAATCAGGGCAATCACTGCCCCAGAAATATACCAGGGCCAAGGTTGGCTGAGTGTTTCTAACATATTTTAAATTTTTCTAAGAGGCCTTTCAACCTCTGTTAATTTAATGGTTATTTATGGACGCCAGATATCTCCGCCAGCTTTTAAGCGATGGGATTTTAGCCCTTTCTCCGCCAACTTTTGGCAAGCCGGAGCGCTGCGGCAAAAGACAACGTATTATTTTGCAGCGTTTTAGGCCTGTTTTTCAGAAAACAGGCCTAAAACAGGATTCCTATTTTTACTTTCAGAATCCTTATTGGCGGTTTTTAACACTTTCCAAAAATCGGGTTTCAAAGGTGTTTTTTCTGTAACTGATGCCACCCACGCAGTTAGAGCTTGTTTAAGTTTTGATTTTGCTGGCGAAAACAGGAAGCGAAAGGTTCTGACGAAGCGTTTTTTGAGCAACATAGCAGCGCTATGGTGAGAGAAAAAGGCGAAGGCAGGTTCTTTTGATGCCTGTTTGTAGCGCAAAAGACAAATTTAAACATGCTCTTACTTTAAAGTAGACGGACACACGAAGGCAGTTCTAGGAATGCTGGTTTCTGAGATGCCTTTAAAACCTTCCTGCACGTTCACTAGGTTGTTATATCCACGGGCTTTTAAAATAGAGGCCGCAATCATGGAGCGGTAGCCACCGGCGCAATGCAAGTACACGGGCTGGTCTTTGGGTATTTCTGCAAGATAGTCATTTAGGGAATCTAGGGGCGTGTTGCTGGCAGTCGCTACGTGCTCAGACTGGTACTCGCTGGGCTTCCGGACGTCCACTACTTTTAGGCTGTTGTCTAGCTGGTAGCGCTGTTCAAACGCGGCCGGCGAGATAGAGATAATAGCATCTATTTCCTTGCCCGCGTTCTGCCAAGCCGCAAAACCGCCCTGTAGATAGCCGATGGTGTAGTCATACCCAACGCGGGCCAAACGGGTTACTACTTCTTCTTCGCGGCCCTGGTCTGTTACTAAAAGTATTTGCTGTTTGATGTCCGGAATTAAGGTGCCCACCCAAGGCGCGAAGCCCCCGTCAATCCCAATGTTAATGGCGTTCGGGATGAAACCCTGGGCGAAGTCTTCTGGTTTTCTGGTGTCTAGTACCAGCGCGCCGGTCTCGTTGGCGGTAGCCTCAAAAGCTTCTGGGCTTAAAGACTGTAAGCCTTTTTTGAGCACATCAGCAATGTTGTCATAGCCTTGCTTGTTCATTTGCACGTTCAACGGGAAGTAGCTGGGCGGCGGGGTAAGGCCATCGGTTACTTCTTGGATAAATTCTTCTCTGCGCATGTCTGCGCGCAGGGCGTAGTTGGTTTCTTTCTGATGGCCCAGCGTGTCAAAAGTCTCTTTGCTCATGTTCTTTCCGCAAGCGGATCCGGCACCGTGCGCGGGGTACACCAATACGCCATCGGCCAACGGCATAATTTTTTTTCTAAGCGAGTCAAACAGATGGCCCGCCAGTTGTTCTTGTGTCAGCTCAGATTTAGCGGCTAAATCGGGGCGACCCACATCGCCTATAAAAAGGGTATCACCCGTAAATAGAGCGTAATCTTGGCCGTGCTCGTCTTGCAACAAAAAAGTGGTGGACTCCATGGTGTGGCCGGGCGTATGCAAAATTTTGATGGTAACATTTCCTACTTTCAGTTCCTCGCCGTCTTGGGCAATGTGCGCGGGGTAGGTAGGGTTGGCGTTAGGGCCAAACACAATTTGCGCACCCGTAGCTCTGGCCAAATCTAGGTGACCACTCACAAAATCTGCGTGGAAATGGGTTTCTAGCACATATTTAATTGTAGCGCCGCGACTTTCTGCTTTGGTTACATATGGTTGAATTTCGCGCAGCGGATCAATGATAACCGCCTCGCCGTTGCTTTCTATATAGTATGCGCCTTGGGCCAGGCAACCGGTATATATTTGTTCTACTAACATGCTGTTACGATTAAAATAGGTGTGAATGTATAGGGCAAAAGTACAAAGTAAGCCGGGTTTGGTTAATGACTAAGATTACACAAAGCCATCGGCTAAAGAAAAATTAAAAAAAGAGCTCTTTTACGATGATGTACACGCCCATCGCCAAAACAAACCAACCAAAAGCGGTCTTTAATTTATCTGCGCGAATTTTAGCAGAAAAGTGAGCGCCAATAAAAATGCCCACAATAGAGAGCGAAGAGAAAATGCCCAGAAACGCCCAGTCAATCTCATAATTGGCTACATCGCCCATAAACCCGAACAAAGATTTTGCCGCGATGATGAGCAAAGACGTGCCCACCGCCATTTTCATGTCTAACTTAGAAAACAGCACCAGCGCCGGGATAATCAAGAATCCGCCGCCCGCGCCCACCAGTCCGGTGAGCGTTCCTACAATTGCGCCCTCGGCTAAAATGCCAGCATAGTTAAATTTGGGTTGAGGGTAATTTTCTGCGGCTCCGTTCTGCTCAAAATTTGATTGGCTTAGGTCTGCACCTTCTGGTGCGATGGTTTTTTTATTTTGTCTAATCATACTAATGGAGGCAAACACCATTAAAGCGGCAAACAAGAGCATGAGCAAAATGCCTTTGGTTACCTCAAAATTACCCACTGTAAATAGGCTGTCCGGAATGGCCGGCACCACGTAACGCCGGGTGGCATACACCGCCACAATAGAAGGCAAGCCAAAAACCAGCGCCGTTTTTAAACTAACCAAGCCTTGTTTATAATACCGATAACTGCCCACCAAGCTGGACAGGCCCACAATGAAAAGCGAATAAGCTGTGGAAATAACGGGATTAAACCCCAACAGGTACACCAGCGCCGGTACCGTTAAGATGGAACCGCCGCTGCCAATTAACCCCAATGACAGCCCTATGAGCAAGGCGGC
>JBBSSO010000208.1:0-4708 GCA_038241905.1 Cytophagales bacterium
TCTTTGGGTAGTCTGGCTTTCAGCAAAGACGCTAAATATGCCGTGTACACTACGTCTACCGGCGGGTCTGATTGGCGAGACGCCTACGTGCTGGACGTAGCCACCGGCAAAAAACTACCAGATGAATTGCATTGGATTAAATTTTCGGGTACCAGTTGGTACCAAAACGGATTTTACTACAGCCGCTACAGCGCCCCTACCCAAGGCTCTAAACTGGCCAACAAAAACGAGTACCACCAAGTGTATTACCACAAAATAGGCACGGCCCAAAGCCAGGATAAACTTATTTGGGAGGCCAAAGACCATCCGCTGCGGTTGCTTTTCGCGCAAACCACCGAAGATGAAAAATACCTGATCTTGTCGGCATCAGAAGGAACCAGCAACAACTCGCTTTATATCAAAGACCTCACCAAGGCCAACAGCAAAATTATGCCGCTGGTTACTTCTTTTGACAAGGAATTCCGGGTGGTAGAAAACCTGGGCGATAAGCTGATTGTGCACACCAACCAAGACGCGCCTAAATACAAACTCATACAGATAGATCTAAAAAACCCTAAGCCAGCGCATTGGAAAACCTTGGTGCCCGAAACGGATAATGTGCTCAACACGGCATCGCTCTCTGGCGGAAAACTGGTTCTTAATTACATGAAAGATGCCGCCACGTTGGTGCGCGTGCATACCACCAGCGGCCAATGGCTGCATGACGTAGCGTTGCCTACCGTTGGCACGGCCAGTGGTTTTAGCGGCAAAAAAGAGGACAAAACCGTTTTCTACACATTTACGTCCTTCACCTACCCCAGCGCCATTTACCAATACAACCTAGACAGCAACACGTCTACCCTTTTCCGGAAGACCGAGGTAGACGTAGACATGGAAGGCTATGAAACCAGCCAAGTTTTTTACCCCAGCAAGGACGGCACCAAAATTCCCATGTTTATCACCCACAAAAAAGGGCTGAAATTGGACGGTACCAACCCTACTTACCTGTACGCCTACGGCGGATTTAACATCTCTATGACGCCCAGTTTCAGCATCGCGCGGATGGTTTGGCTAGAAAATGGCGGCGTGTTTGCAGTGGCCAACATTAGAGGCGGCGGCGAGTACGGCGAGGCCTGGCACAAAGCGGGCATGACGCCCAGTAAGCAAAACGTTTTTGATGATTTCATCGGCGCCGCCGAATTTTTAGTAGCCCAGAAATACACCACTTCTAAGAAATTGGCCATTGCCGGCGGTTCTAACGGCGGCCTTTTAATTGGCGCGGTGGCCAACCAACGGCCAGATTTATTTCAGGTGGCTTTGCCTGCTGTGGGCGTGCTAGACATGCTGCGGTTTCATAAATTTACCATCGGGTGGGCGTGGGTGCCAGAATACGGTTCTTCAGAAGATCCGGCGCAGTTCAAAAACTTGCTGGCGTTTTCGCCGCTACATAATATAATAGCGGGCGTAAAATACCCCGCCACTTTGGTAACCACCGCTGATCATGACGACCGTGTAGTGCCCGCTCACTCCTTTAAATACGTGGCTACGCTGCAAGAGAAAGGCGCGCCGGGCAACCCGTATTTAATTAGGGTAGACGTAAAAGCTGGCCACGGCGCCGGAAAATCTACCACGGCGCAAATTGCCGAAGTCGCGGATGTTTGGTCTTTTGTGTTCTACAACATGGGGGTAAATCCTTATCGGAAGTAAACCCAGTGGAATTATTTAACGTGCGTTTTCGGCCTGTTTTTCAGAAAACAGGCCGAAAACGCATTTCCTGCGGGCAAGCAAAAGTGTTTTTTATATGTCGATGCTATCGCCCAGAGGGCTGATTTAAATTTTAACCCCAATGCCATGAGCGAAACTATTACTGTCCGGAAAGGCACTGAAGCAGATTTGCCCCAAGCCCACGCCCTGATTGTGGAGTTGGCCGTCTACGAAAAAGCCCCTCAAGAAGTAACAAATACCGTGGCTGACATGCGCCGCGATGGCTTCGGAGCCCAGCCCATTTTTGAATTTCACGTAGCTGAATCTGCGGAGGAAGGCATTGTAGGGCTTGCTTTGTTTTACAAGGCGTATTCTACTTGGAAAGGCAAAATGCTGTTTCTAGAGGATATTGTGGTAACGGAGCGGCTCCGGCGGCAGGGAATTGGCCGTTTGCTTTTTGATGCGGTGGTAACGGCCGCCCAAACCGGCAACTACCACCGCATGAAATGGCAGGTGCTGGACTGGAACGAGCCCGCCATTCAGTTCTACCGCAGCATAGGCGCTCACCTAGACGGCGAATGGATTAATTGTAACTTCTCTGCGGAAGAGTTGCAAGCTTTCAACAAGTAATTTAAAACGAGAAAAGAACAGGCCGCAGCAGATTTCTGCGGCCCTGTTTTCAGCCTCTTTTTAGAAAAACAGCCCGAAAACAGAGAAATGTTTTTGGGCTGTTTTTTTTGGACTTCTATAAATTACCGAACCACTCATTTCTAGCTAACTATTTCTAGCACTGTTCTAAAAGCTGCGTATTTACCGGCGTAGCGGGCTTGCATTTGGGCTTGCATGTCAGCATCATGCTTGCGGTTGTACTCCAATAAATCATCTAGGTGGCGCGCGAAATACTGCACGGCATACGTAGTGCCGCCGGTATCTTCATCATCCATGACGCGGGCAATCTGATAATTGACAAAATAGGTGGTGGCCATCACAGCCGGAATGTGGGTTTCCTTCATCCACTGCAGCCATTCTGCGGCAGAAGCAGTTTCTATGCTTACGGTCTCGTTAAAAAGAATCATGAGCAAATTTAAGGGTTATCTGCCTAATTCTAGAAATAGAATTTCTGGTACGTTGACTTAATCTGTTTTAGGCCTGTTTTTCAGAAAACAGGCCTAAAACAGGTTACGCATTAAAGCCATTGCATGGCGTGATGGTAGATTTTGCATACAACTTGGCCAAAAATTAAAACATAATCTTATATAAATCCTAAACCGGTTAGATATATATAGTTATTGCATATATGATAAAAGTACAAAGATTTAGACTAAATTACGCTAGTTAGCCTCTTGGAATTCTCCTTAACCAGTGCAAAAACTCCTCTTAAAACAGCTATTCTTACGTTTGCATATTTAGCAGACCATTGAGGTTCATGCAACAATATTTGCCCTCTATTATTTCGATTGCCTTTGTGAACAATTGCCAACTACTAGCTAATATAATCTCTAATAGAACCCATAAGCCCTTTTTAAGGTCCATAAAAAGATTGGTGTTCAGCAATGCAATCTCGCTTACAAATAACAATTTAAGAACGGACATTATCGGAATATAACATTATTAAGATTAAATTTAAATTCTGAATATATCAATTTTCTATATAGGCACTTTATTAACAAAGAATTATACTTTTTAAACAACTTTGTTTAATTGTATAAAATAATTGGCAAACGAGATGGTGCAGAATAAATAAACCCATATAATTGGTAAATAACTGTAACCCAACGCTGATGAATTCGTACCGGCTGCCATTTTTTTGTCTTTTCCTTGGAATTTTAGTTTCCGGATTAGGACTTTCTACTACTGGGATTTGCGGTACGCCAAAAAAAGAGGTTAACTCATTGCTTTGGAAAATCAGCGGAAAGGGCATAAAGACATCTTACCTCTACGGTACCTTTCATCTTGTACCCAAAGACCAGTTTAGCTTGCCAGAAAAGGTGCAGCAGAATTTAGTTAAATCTCAGACCGTCGTTTTTGAAGTAGACTTAGACAGCCCCCTATTAACGCACGGCATTTCTAAAGCCATGAAAATGGCCCAGCCGCTAGAAAGCCTTATGACCGTGTCTGATTATGATTTCTTGACCAACTTTGTACAAGATTCTCTTTACAGCAACTTGCATACTTTCAGGTACATAAAACCCGGCTTTTTGGGTCAGCTACTTTTGTACCCTAAGCTGTTGGGTTACAACCCAGAGTCGTATGATTTGGCGCTGCTAAAATTGGCTAAGAAATGGCATAAAAATATCTTCGCCTTAGAAACTCCGCAGGAGCAAATTGCCTTATTAGATCAGTCTGATATTGAGCTGCAGACCGCGCAGTTCCTGAACAACATCCGGCAGTTTGACCGTCAGCGCAAGCTTATGAACAGAATGCTAAACCTATATCAAGCCGAGGACCTAGACGGTTTGTACCACCTCATTAACGCCGAGCAAGACAATGACCAGGCCCAGGACCTCCTGCTTAACCAACGCAACCAGAAATGGCTTATGCCTTTGGTAAATAAAATGAAAAGCAGCCGCTCCTTCATCGCCGTAGGCGCCGCTCACTTGCCCGGCCAACAGGGACTCATAGAATTGCTCCGGAGCCAAGGGTATAGCGTAGAAGCAGTTTACTAAAGAGATTTAAATCTTACCAAAACTTGAAGCCGGCTTTTCATAAAAGGCCGGCTTTGTACGTTTAGCGGCTATTATTTTGGAGGAATGTAGAAATTGTTGCTCTTTAATCTGGAAGGCTGATTTTAAATAAAAACAAAGAGAACAGTTACAAACCAAATGTTATATTTAGTTTCTAACTGCTCTCTTGTGTTGTGCTTGGTTGGAAATAGTAATTCCTAATTACCTCTGTAGGTAGAATATCCGAAAGGGGAAAGCGTAATGGGAACGTGGTAATGTTTCTGGTCTTTTATTTCAAAAACTACTTCTATAAAAGGATAAAATGAGCTTTGGTTTAGTTTTTTGAAATAAGGCTCCGTGAA
>JBBSSO010000209.1:0-4685 GCA_038241905.1 Cytophagales bacterium
ATACGTAATCGTAAATTTTAAAGCTGTTCCTTCCTCACCCTATTTTTTTGACGATTCCTGTATTTCTCGCTTCTTCGCTACCCGTAACTTGGCGCTGCGGGAGCGGTTGTTTTCCTGTAATTCTACCTCGCCGGGCACTAAGGGCTTGCGGCTAACGGCATCCAAAGGTTTAATTTCGTTGCCGAAGAAATCTTTCTCTACCTCGCCAAAAAATTTGCCTTTGCCGATGTAGTTTTTAACCAAACGATCCTCCAAAGAATGATAAGAAATGACCGAAAGACGTCCGCCCGGCTTCAATATTTCTACAGCCTGCTCTAACATTTCTTCCAGTGCTTTTAACTCGTCGTTTACTTCAATCCGGAGGGCTTGAAAAACTTGAGCCAAGTACTTATTTTCTTTTCCGCGGGGCGTGCACCCTACAATTGCCTTCTTAAAATCAGCGATGGTTTCTATCTCCTGCACATTACGGGCCGACACAATCTCACGGGCTAATGTTTTAGCGTTTTTCACCTCGCCATACAAGCCAAAAATGCGGTGCAGTTGCTCCTCTTCATAAGAGTTAATGACCTGCTGCGCCGTAAGCGGACTTTCTTTGTCCATGCGCATGTCTAGAGGTCCGTCAAACCGAGTAGAAAAACCGCGGGCAGCGGTGTTAAACTGGTGAGATGACACGCCCAAGTCAGCTAGTACGCCGTCTACTTCGCGCACGCCGTGCAGGCGCAGGTATTTTTTTAGGTACCTAAAGTTAGCTTTGACGAAGGTGAAGTTATCCGAAACGAGTTTTTCTGACTCTACCTCAGCGTCTAAATCTTGGTCAAAGGAATACAAGTGACCGCCCTGCATTTGTTGCAAAATGTGGGCCGAGTGACCGCCACCGCCAAAGGTGACGTCTATGTAAATGCCGCCGGGCTTTATGGCCAACGCATCTACCGATTCCTGTAACATTACGGGCTGGTGGTAGTTCATGGCCTCTTATGCGGGTATGTTTGGAAAGGGGTTTGCCGATGCATCGCCCAAAAATTTCTGTGCTAACTGCGAGAAGCTCTGCTGGTCTTTCACCAAAAACTCCTCGTATTTATCCGGGTTCCAGATTTCAACTCGGTTGCCGAGGCCTACCACAATGGCTTCTTTCTCAATTTCGGCGTAGCGAACCATGGTACGAGGCAAAATGAAACGGCCTGCGTTGTCTAGCTCTACCTCGGTATTCCCTCGGAAGAAATTGCGCTGAAAGTGCCGATATTCCTCATTGAACTCGTTGAGACCCGCTACTTTATCATAAATCACTTTCCACTCAGTTTTGGGGTAGAGAACCAGGCAAGGCTCAAAACCTCTGGTTAAAACTACTTGATTTCCAGAGGTCTCTGGCAGATTAGCCTTGATTTTAGACGGCAGCACCAATCTTCCCTTCGGGTCTAGCTTACATTCATATTCGCCGGAGAGGAAGTTCATGGTGGGACTGGTGAGTTGGGTCTTTGGTTCAAAACAAAAGTATAAAACCGTTTCGTAAAACCAACCACTGTTTCCCACAATTTACCACTTTGTGGATAAAGTATGGTTATCCACCCCACTTATACACATTATCCACATCCCTTTTGCGCCACTTTGGTTACTCCTCCTTACTAAGGCTTATGGATAATATCACCAGAAACATGGTTTAAACTTAACGAGAGCTGTTTTAGGCCTGTTTTTCTAAAAACAGGCCTAAAACAGCAAGCCAGATTGTTGCTTCTTAGTTGAGGTGGTAGAAAGTGGTAAATAATTCCGTAACTTTGTGGCATGCCTGGCAAACTCCGACATATTGTGGTATTGGCCTTAGCCTTCTCTATCCTGACCGGATCTGTGGGAATGGCTGCGACGGTACGCTTCTGCGCGATGCTGGGCGTTAGTTTGAATGCCTCGGCCCAGCTAGCAACTGAAAAAATGAGTTGCTGCACCAAGCCAGACAAACCAGACTGCTCTAAGGAGGCTGAAAAAAGCAATAAGAAATGCTGTACAGTTGCCCTAACACATCAAAAGCTTTCGCTAGAATCTCCTACTAAATTTGCGAAAGTAGAATTCCTCTCCTTACCGGCTGCTTTAGCCAATCCTTTTCCGCTGCCTTTGGTGGCCTCAGATGGACCTGTAGTTATTACCGGGTCTTTCTATTCAGACACTTCTCCCCCACTTGCTGGACGCGATCTTTTGACTCGGCTCCAGATTCTGAACATTTGAGTTTCTTTTTTCTCCAAATTTTAACCAGAGGCGACTTTTAAGCGCCCTGGTTTGTTAGAAAATTGATTCATCAAATGTAATTCCTATGTCTTCTTATACTTGTCGGGCTTTTTTGGCGCTGACGTCTTTTCTTTTATTTATCCCGATGTTAGGTTGGGCCCAAACGGTCAATGGCCGCGTACTGGACCAGAAAACATCATCTCCTTTAATAGGTGCTTCTATTGTGTGGCAGGGCACTTCGCAAGCTACTTCTTCTGATGCTAATGGTTTTTTTGCGCTCCCGGTTATTTCCGACGGCAATAATAAACTGGTGGTCAGCTACATCGGCTATAAGCCAGATACTTTGCACTACCACGGGCAAACCAACTTGGTAGTGAAATTGCAATCTATCAGCAACTTGCAGGAAGTAACCGTAGAGGGAAAGCAAGACCGTTTTTCTTCTCTTACGCCCACTAACTCACAAGTGATTACGGCCATGGACCTGACTAAATCAGCGTGTTGTAATTTGGCGGAGAGTTTTGAGACGAATGCCTCCGTAGAGGTAACTACTTCCGATGCGGTTTCTGGAGCGAAGCAAATCCAGATGCTGGGTTTAGACGGGGCTTACACGCTCATGACCACCGACAACGTGCCCGCTTTGCGCGGCTTGGCCACGCCTTACCGCTTGAATTATTTGTCGGGCACTTACATTGACGCCATCGACATAATTAAGGGAACAGGCTCGGTGCTAAATGGCTACGAATCAATCTCAGGGCAAGTGAACGTGCGCTTGAAAGACCCCGCAAAAACCGACCGTTTGTACGTAAACCTTTACGGCAACAGCTTGGCCAAATGGGATGCGAACGTAAATACGTCTTTCTCTTTATCGCCTAAAATATCTTCCGTTTTAATGTTGCATACAGACCAACTCAGCAACCGGGTTGATGACAATGACGACGGTTTTCTTGACGTTCCGTTGGGAAAACATTACAACGCGTTCAACAAATGGAAATACGAGAGCGGCGAGCAGGTAGTAATAGAAGTAGGCTTGCAGGCTTTGTCTGAGACCAGAACCGGTGGCCAAACGGATTACCGGAAAGGAATGCCCCAAACCGAAGGCAACCACTACGGCACTGAATCTAAAACCGACCGGTTTAGCGCTTTTTCTAAATATTCTTACACGTTTAAAAACAAGCCGTACCAAAGTGTTGGGCTAATTCTTTCTGGTGCGTGGCACGATTTTGACGCAAGTTACGGTGCTCGCCAGTACAACGGATACCAGAACAGCGGGTACGCCAACCTGATTTTCCAATCGGCATTTGGCAACACGGCCCATACTTATAAAACTGGTTTGAGTTATCAATATGAAGATATTTACGAAAATCTGGCTCAGCAGAATTTCCAGCGGAAAGAACGCGTGCCGGGGGCTTTCTTTGAATACGTGTACCAAAACAGCACCAACCTTACGTTGGTAGGCGGCCTGCGCGCCGATCATCATAATCTATATGGCTTGGTGTACACGCCCCGTTTTAACGTGAAATACGACTTCAACCCGAATTCCATTCTGCGCTTAGCCGCAGGCAAGGGTTTTAGAGTGGCGAACCCAATTGCCGAAAACGTGGCATCTTTGGTTAGTAATCGCGTTTTGGAGATTGACTCTGGATTAAATCCAGAAGAGGCTTGGAATTTGGGCGGGTCATTCACGCAGTATTTTGAGGTAGGAGAACGCAAGGGCGCTTTCATTACAGATTACTACTACACCACTTTCCAAAACCAAGTGGTGCCAGATATGTACTCAAATCCGGGATTGGTATCTTTCTCTAACCTAAACGGAAAGTCGTTTTCTAAAAGCTTTCAGGCTGAGTTGCAATATGAACTAACCAGCATGCTGGATGTAAAGGCCGCGTACAAATATTTTGACGTGCGTACTACGTACGATGGCCAATTGCTCCAGCGTCCGTTCATTCCCAATCACCGCGCTTTTTTAAACCTTGGCTTCGCGACACCTTTCAACAAATGGCGAGTAGATTTTACCACCCAATGGTATGGCCCACGCCAAGTGCCTATCTTAGAAAATCAGCCAGACGGAAATATCCGGACGAGAGCAGTTAGCCCGTACGCCATGTTTAACGGACAAGTAACGCGCGCATTTAAACGCTGGGAAGTATATGTGGGTGGTGAAAACCTGTTGGGCTACACCCAGAAAAACCCCATCATAGCCGCCGACAAACCTTTTAGCCAGGCGTTTGATGCCAGCATGGTTTGGGCTCCGCTGATGGGCCGCGTTATTTACGGCGGTTTGCGCTTTACTATTAAATAGATGCTAGACGCCATTGATAGCGAGCTAAAAATTTAAACCAATCCGGAAAATGCTTTGTTTAAAAAATAAATTAGCTGCCAAACACGATTACTACGTTTCTGGCCTGATTTTGGTAAAACAAGCCTAAAACACCTTTACCCTTAATTTTCAACCTTTATTTTTTTACTGATAAACC
>JBBSSO010000210.1:0-4677 GCA_038241905.1 Cytophagales bacterium
TGATTTCGGGACCGATGAAATAGGCAAACCGCTGGGCATCGACATCAAAGAAAAGAAAATGACCCTGCCGCTCATTTACGCCCTCCAACACACCGACTGGCTGACCAAGCGCAAAATCATTTACAACGTAAAAAACAACAACGGCAAAGCCGATAGAATTAACAAAGTCATTGCGTTTGTAAAAGCCTCTGGAGGTTTAGAATATTCCATCACGCGCATGAAAACCTTCCAAGCCGAAGCAATGGATCTTCTCCGCACCTTTCCCGCATCCCCCTCCCGAGACTCTTTGGAGCAGTTGCTATTATATACCATCGAGCGCGAAAAATAGAAGCAACTTGTTTTGGGTCTGTTTTTCCAAAAACAGGCCGAAAACAATGAAATTAACTTAAAACTGCATCTTGGCAATTCCATCGTTTTAACGAATCTAACTAATTGCTTATCACAATCCAGGCGGCATCGTTTAGAAGACGCGCGGCTGGTTTTGCTTGTACCAACCCACTTTTAGCGATAAGGTATTGCTTAGGGTTAATCTATTCAGGCCATCTTACGTACCAATGAATAAGGCCTCGGTGCAATTTGAAAATGCAGGAATGCTAAACCAATAATGAAATTGAATTATTGCTGGAATAGCATCATTGCACTCTTTCATGCTATCAGGCCTAACGCTGCAAGATTTACTTTAGTAGGTCGATTTTCTTATATAGAGGAGCGTTAATATAAAATTTGTGTAAAAGTGTTTTGTTTGCGACTTTTGTAGGCAAGCAAAGCAAGAACTATTAATCCAAAGCAGATCTATGGCATTTGATGTAGAAATGATCAAGAATGTGTACGCGCAGCTGGGCGACCGGATAGCCGCAGCACGACAGGCCGTCGGCCGTCCGTTATCCCTGACCGAGAAAATTCTTTACGCCCACTTATATACTGGTGCTGCTACCCAAGCGTTTGAGCGAGGCAAATCTTACGTAGATTTTGCGCCAGACCGGGTAGCCATGCAAGATGCTACGGCTCAGATGGCGCTTTTGCAGTTCATGCAAGCTGGCAAGCCGCAAGCGGCCGTTCCCTCAACCGTGCATTGTGATCACCTTATTCAGGCGCGCGTAGGTGCAGACCAAGATTTGGCGGAAGCTTACACTGAGAACAAAGAAGTCTATGATTTCTTGGCATCGGTATCTAATAAATACGGCCTCGGTTTCTGGAAACCCGGCGCGGGAATCATTCACCAAGTAGTTTTAGAAAATTACGCTTTCCCGGGCGGAATGATGATCGGGACAGATTCACACACGCCCAACGCAGGCGGTCTGGGCATGGTCGCCATTGGTGTCGGCGGAGCCGATGCGGTAGACGTAATGGCCGGAATGGCTTGGGAGTTGAAATTCCCGAAAGTAATTGGCGTGAAACTGACCGGTAGACTAAGTGGTTGGAGTTCTGCCAAAGACGTAATTCTTAAAGTAGCCGGTATCTTAACTGTAAAAGGTGGCACGGGCGCTATTGTAGAATATTTTGGCGAAGGTGCCAACAACCTTTCTTGTACCGGCAAAGCCACCATCTGTAACATGGGTGCTGAGATTGGAGCCACCACTTCAGTTTTTGCCTATGACGCTAAAATGCGTGATTACTTGGTAGGCACAGAACGTGCTGAAATTGCTGATTTAGCTGACCAAGTTGCTGAACATCTGCGCGCCGATGAAGAAGTGTACCAAGATCCAATTTCATTCTATGACCAACTGATTGAAATTGACCTAAACACCCTAGAGCCGCACGTAAACGGTCCGTTTACACCGGATGCTGCTTGGCCAATTTCACAGTTTGCTGCGGCTGTAAAAGAGCACGGCTGGCCTACTAAATTAGAAGTGGGCTTAATTGGGTCATGTACCAACTCGTCTTACGAAGACATTACCCGCGCCGCTTCTGTGGCCAAACAAGCTACTGAAAAAGGCCTTACCGTTAATGCAGAATTTACCATCACCCCAGGGTCTGAAGTTGTGCGGTACACCACCGAACGCGACGGCCTGCTTGATACCTTTGCTGAGATTGGCGGGGTTGTGTTGGCGAACGCTTGCGGTCCTTGCATTGGGCAGTGGGCACGTCACACAGATGATCCAAAACGCAAAAACTCCATCATCACTTCCTTCAACCGTAACTTCGCGAAGCGTAATGATGGTAACCCAAACACCCACGCATTTGTAGCCTCGCCAGAAATTGTGACGGCTTTTGCCATCGCCGGCGATTTAACTTTTAATCCGTTGGTTGACACCTTGGTTAACAGCAAAGGTGAGGCCGTGAGATTAGATGAACCGATGGGTATTGAGCTTCCCGTAAACGGTTTTGCGGTAGAAGATGCCGGTTACCTAGCTCCAGCCGAAGATAGCAACCAAGTAGAAGTGGTGGTAGACCCCTCTTCAGACAGGTTGCAATTGTTAGAGCCTTTCAAACCTTGGAACGGTCAAGATATTTTGGGCCTAAGGTTGTTGATCAAGGCACTTGGCAAATGTACTACTGACCATATCTCTATGGCTGGGCCGTGGTTGAAATACCGTGGGCACCTAGACAATATCTCTAACAACATGTTAATTGGTGCCACCAACGCATTTAACGGAGAAACCAACAAAGTAAAAAATCAGTTGGTGGTAGGAAAGGGTTACGATGAAGTACCCCAGGTAGCCCGTACGTACAAAGCTGCCGGTATTGATACAATTGTAGTAGGCGATGAAAACTACGGAGAAGGTTCTTCTCGTGAGCACGCGGCCATGGAACCACGCCACTTAGGCGTGATGGTAGTGTTGGTGAAATCTTTCGCTCGTATTCACGAAACCAACCTGAAAAAGCAAGGCATGTTGGGTCTTACCTTCGCTGACAAAGCCGACTATGATCAAATCTTAGAAGACGATGTAATTGACATCCTGAACCTAAGTAATTTTACTCCCGGTGAGTCGCTACAAGTAAGGTTGAACCACCAGGATGGCACTACGTATACTTTTGAAGCCCTTCATACCTATAACCAAGGACAGATTGAGTGGTTTAGAGCCGGTTCTGCACTCAACTTAATTCGGTTGCAGCAGCAGTTATAGGCTTGCAGTATCAGCATAAAAAAAGGCGACCGCAACGGTCGCCTTTTTTTATGCTGATTTAGGCCTGTTTTTTCAAAAACAGGCCTAAAACGGCATTTGGTTTTTGATTATGCTGAAAGCCTTACTTAGAAATTAAAAGCTTTTTCCCAACAGATTGGCCGTTGCCTGTTATTCTAAGGATATACAAACCGCTAGGCAAGTGGCCTACATTTAGCTGTAAGGTTGCGTTTCTAGAGTACACACTTTTCTGAATCAATTTGCCTTGATTATCCATTATTTGTACTGAGATGCTGCTTTTCTGCATCTCTGTAGGAAGCAAGATGTTTACCTGATTCTGCGCTGGATTAGGATAAACTACCGTGGCATGTTCTAGTCTTTCCTTTGCCGAAGATGCTATAACAGCCTTTAAAGACTGATATTTAGCAATGGCGGCAGCGGCGTGCAGGTAAATTTCGGCGCGGGTAAACCCGGCTACAAACGCGAACGCTACCGTGTCTTGCTCGGCCGGAGCCAAAGATGGTATCTTGGTAGAAATAACGTAAGATACATCAGAACCAGTTAAAGGGTTACCAGCCTTTTGCCGCTGCACTCCACCAGAAAGAGCGGCGTATTTGTCTTCGTCAGAAAAACCATCGGCTAAATTAATGCTCCCATCTAGGGGCGTGCCATTTTCAAAACCGTAAAAGCCTGGCGCTCCGTCAGATAAAATCTGGATGCCAGTCCAGATGCTAGAATCAGACACGTGGCGTATTAAGCCTAGCTTTAAATTGTGGTTCCATTCTGTCACGTTCTGGCCCGAAGCCAAGATATCCCAATCGGCATAAATACCCGCGAAAGCATCGGTGATAGGTTGATCAGTTCTGTTTTGAAGGATATATTCTAATACCACAAAATCTTGGTTGGGGGCATCGGCCCAAGCGTAAACATTTTGCTTAATCCGGAGGCTTTTAGTTTTTTGTTCCGTCAGGGAATCTTCTAGTTGGCTGTGGGCTACAAAATCAGCGTAAGGAGAATTCTTCTCGCGCTTTATGTTCTGAACCGAATAAAAATCATGGTCGGTGCGGCCGGTGCTATTTCTAACGTTATCAGAAACTAGGCTTGGCGAGTAGCCAATTAACAGGCCAGCTTCAGCGAGAAGCGGGTCACTATCGTAGTAGATGAAGCCATTGCCAATCTGGGCATTTGTACCGTCATAGGCCATGTTGCCGCGACTTAGAACAGACATGGTGATGTTATTTACATCGGTGGTAACAAAGTCTGGATTGAGGTTGAATTTGATGTATTGGTAATCTGTGTACGCGCCATCGGTAAAACCGAAACGAACCACCGCTTGGCTGTTAGGAGGAGTATTGGCAGCCACTCTTAGCCTAAACGGTGCTTGTTGATTGTCCTTCTCGGTAAGCGTGCCCATGCTGCCAGCATTGAATTGCCCTTGTATCACTTCTAGGTTAGGATGAACCGAGGATACCGTAATGATAACATTAGAAACAGGACTCAGGACGTTACGGAAGACGGCGGATAAATTGAATTCATCTCCTGGTTTGGTCGGGGCGTCATCAGTTAGTTGCCAGCTCTGTAACCGCACTGATTTAGGAGTTTCTTCCACCAA
>JBBSSO010000211.1:0-4667 GCA_038241905.1 Cytophagales bacterium
GGCCAAACCCAGCAGCATTGGCAGCACCAAGTAGCTAAAACCACCCAAAATCTTCAGCCCCGGGTCAACCTTACGTTTCGGTTTGTGTTTTAAATGCGCCTACCGGCGATGGTAAAGAAAGAGAGGTTTGTTCCGGCGGCCGCACTTGCGCTTTTGCGATGCGTTTTCGGCCTGTTTTTCCAAAAGCAGGCCGAAAACAGGTTTGTTATTTCTGTGCCGCCATCGCCTTCTAGGCGCACTAGAAAAGTTCTCCCTGGTAATTTCCGGTCTGTTTCGCCTCGTGGGCTAAAAGCCATTTCTTGCGCCAGAGTCCGCCCGCGTAGCCCACCAACTGGCCCTGCGCGCCAATAATGCGGTGGCAAGGCACCAGCACCAACCACGGGTTAGCACCATTGGCGGCGCCCACCGCCCGGACGGCCCCGGGCTTGCCCAAGCGTTTGGCCAAGACTAAGTAATGCTCCGTTTGGCCAGCGGGCACCTGCTGCAACGCGTGCCAAACTTGCTGCTGAAAAGTTGTGCCCTGCGGCTGAAGAGGCAGCTCAAAAGTAGTTCTGGTGCCGGCAAAGTATTCTTCCAGTTGGCTGGCCGCCAGGCGCAGAACAGCCGGAGGAACATCGCTTTCTGTTTTAGGGGTGTTTTCAGAAAAACAGGCCGAAAACAGAAAATCTTGCGATGCCGTGAGTCGCATCTCGCCCAAAGGCGTGGGCACGTGTAGTGTAAAAGTCGGCAAAAGGGCGGCCATGGGTGGGTTTTTCAGGGAAATTAAGCAAGTTTTCGCCAACTTGCCGGACTAAGCCCTAATTTTCGGCCCAGAAGCGGCAATTGCCCTTGCTTGAACCCCAGATAATGGACAATAACACCCAGCTCAGCATCATGGGCGGCGGCCTGGTGGGCTGCCTTCTTTCTTTGTATCTAGCCAAGCAGGGCCACGCCGTAAGCGTCTATGAACGTCGGCCAGATTTGCGCCAGATTGATTTGCTGGCGGGCCGTTCTATAAACTTGGCCCTCAGCGACCGGGGTTGGCGGGCTCTTGAAACCATCGGCATAGCCGATGAAATAAAGAAAGTGGCCATTCCCATGTACCGGCGCGTCATGCATGACAAAAAAGGCGCACTTTCTTTTCAGCCGTATGGGCAAGAAGGGCAGGCTATTTATTCGGTTTCTAGAGGAGGTTTAAACCACGTTTTGCTAGACCTCGCGGAGGCAGATCCTAACATTACGCTTCACTTTCAGGAGCAGGTGGTAGATGTAGACGTGGCCACCAACCAAGTAACGCTGCTAAACGTGGCCACCGCGCAAACCCACCAGATTCAGCCCAGCGTAATTTTTGCCGCCGATGGCGCTTTTTCCATGGTGCGCCTATCGCTGCAAAAAACAGACCGGTACAACTATGAGCAGAGCTACTTAAACTACGGTTACAAAGAACTTACCATTCCGGCCGCGGCCGATGGAACGTGGCAATTAGAGAAAAACGCGCTGCACATTTGGCCCCGCGGCCAGTACATGATGATTGCGCTCCCCAACTTGGACGGCTCATTTACCTGCACCTTGTTTTTCCCGTTTGAAGGAAATCCATCGTTCAGTACGCTCACCACGCCTGCCGCGCTGCAAGAATTTTTTCAAGGGTTTTTCCCGGATGCTCACGCCTTAATGCCCGACCTGAACCAAGAGTTTTTTGAAAACCCCACCAGCTCTTTGGTCACCGTAAAATGTTTTCCGTGGCAAAAGCAAGGCCGGATATTATTGATGGGCGACGCTGCCCACGCCATAGTACCGTTTTACGGCCAAGGCATGAACGCTGGTTTTGAAGATTGCACCGTTTTAGGCAGTCTTTTAGACCAACACCCCGGCGACTGGGAAACTATTTTTAACACGTTCCAAAACCTGCGCAAACCCAGCACAGACGCCATAGCGGACTTGGCGGTTTACAACTTTATTGAAATGCGCGACAAAGTAGGTGACCCTCGGTTTCTGCTGCAAAAGAAAATTGAAGCTAAAATAACGGGCCAGTACCCAGATGCATGGCTGCCGCTGTATTCTATGGTCACCTTTTCGCCAGATTTACCGTATGCCGAGGCACTGGCCAAGGGCAATCGGCAAGAAGAAATGATGGTTCAGTTAATGCAGCACATTCAATCAGAAGCAGATTATGATACTCCGCAGGTGCAATTGTACCTGCAAGAGCACTTGGCTGGGCTTTCTTACAAACCCAGTGAACAGATAGCGGTTACCAGAAATAACGTGTAAAGAACCAAATACCACCGGTGCGTAAACAGCCGGGCCAGCGATGAGAAAGAAATTCCATGATATTTTCTAAACTGAAAGATTATTACCTGGCCTTGGGCTCTCTGGCTTTGGTGCTTGGCATTACGGTGTATGCCTACACGTTATCTAAGGAGAGCGATAAAATTCAAGATTCTACCAATTTTGAGGTCAGGACTATGCGAATGAAGTCTGCCGTGGAGCGACGCATGGGCCATTATCTGCAGATTCTGCGGGGCGTAAACGGCCTTTTTGCTGCCTCAGACACTGTTTCACGGCAAGATTTCAAGCGCTACCTCACCGCCCTAGAAATAAACGAGAATTACCCCGGCATCCAAGGCATTGGCTTTACCGTTATGCTCACCCGCGACGAAGTGCCGGTGCTAGAGGAAAGACTGCGGAACAATGGTTTTTTAGATTTCACCGTCCGGCCGCTGGGCAACCGGCACGAGTATTCTTCTATAATTTTCTTAGAGCCGATGAATGAGCGCAACCGGCGCGCTTTTGGGTATGATATGTTTTATGACCCCATCCGGCGAGAAGCCATGGAGGCCGCCCGCGATTTTAACAAGCCCGCCATGACGCCCAAAATTAAGCTGGTGCAGGAAGACAGTTTAGTAGTGCAGGCCGGGTTGCTTATTTACATGCCCGTGTATTACGGCGGCGTTGACCCCGTAGAAGTAGAAGAACGGCGGCGGAAACTAAAAGGCTTTGTGTATGCGCCGTTCCGGGCAGTTGACCTTATTAACAGCACCATCGGGTCAGAGTATAGTGACATTGGCATTACCATTTACGATGGAACTGAAATAAAGCCCGACAACCTGCTGTTTACCTCAGACACAACCAAAACCGACCTAGACTCCAGCGGCAAAAGCCTCTACACCAAGGATTTTGTCAAGATTGCGGGCCGTACCTGGATGGTAGAGTTTAGACCGAAGCGCGGTTTCTCTAACAAAGACGGTTTAGATGACCATAATTTTATCTTGTTGGCGGGCAGCATTATCAGTTTGCTGATTTTCTTTGTGGTGTGGTCTCTGCAACGCTATCTGCAATCTACCCAACTCACGGATCTGATTACCAAAAACACCACCGCCGGGCTTTTTATGCTTGATGGCCGAGGGTACTGCACCTTCCAGAATCCGGCGGCAGAGCGCATGTTGGGCTACACTTTTGCTGAGCTGCGCCAACGCCCTTTGCATGAACTGGTGCACCGGCGGCAAGAGGCCGGAGATCTGTCTCCCAATTTAGCATCGTCTACCTCGCATGAGTTTGAAGACACGTTCATTTGCCGAGACGGAAACCAAATTCCTGTGGCCTGCGCCATGCGCCAAGTAAAGCAAACCGGCGAGAACGTGGGCCATATTCTGGAGGTGCGTAACATTACCGAGGAGAAAAAAGCCCAGCAAGCTTTGCTGGAAAGTGAGGCCCGCTTCAGAAACATGGCCGACAGTGCCCCGGTTATGATTTGGATTATTGACCAGAAAAGTCAGTGCAATTATGTGAACCGCCAATGGCTTAAATTTACCGGAAGCACGCTTGAAGAAAATTTAGGCAGGGGCTGGGCTGGTTTTATTCATCCTGATGACGAGCAAATTAGTACCGATGTGTACAGAGAGGCTCTGCAGCTGAAGCAAGAATTTAAAGTAGAATACCGCTTATGCCGGCATGACGGAACGTATCGGGGAATGGTAACTACGGGTATTCCGCGGTTTAGCCCAGAGGGCGAATTTCTGGGCTACATCGGCTCCGTAATTGACATCAGTGACCGCATTAAGATGGAGAAGAAACTGATGCGCAGCGCTGCCACGCTTCAGGCCATTTTTATGCAAGTACCCGCCATTGTGGGTTTAGTCAGGACCAAAGATTTGGAGTACACGCTGGTGAACGCGTATTTAGCCAGTTTTTCAAACGGCAAAGCCGAGGTAGGAAAAAAAGCCATCTTATCGTTTCCGGAAAATTATCAAGAGAAGTTTGCCGCCTTGTTTCAGCAGATAAAAGAAACTAGAGAGCCGTTTGTGGGCAAAGAAGTGGCGCTGTCTTATAATCAAAACGGAGAGGTAGGCGTCCGGTACTTTAACATGGTGTATGAACCCATCGCCAATGACAAAGGCGAGGTAGAGTCTATCTTAACGTTTGCCGTGGAAGTAACGGAGCAAGTGGAAAACCGCGAGCAGCTTTCGCATATTAACGATGAGCTGGAGGGGAAAAACAAAGAACTTATCCGGATTAACAATGATTTAGACAGTTTTGTGTACACGGCCTCGCATGATTTACGCTCGCCGCTGGCCAATCTAGAAGGCCTCACCACGGCGCTGCTAGAGAACGCCGACCAAAAAGAAGAAGACGACGAGGACCAAATGTTGCTCAAAATGGTGGCTGCCTCTATTAGCAAACTGAAAGCCACC
>JBBSSO010000212.1:0-4661 GCA_038241905.1 Cytophagales bacterium
AGGCAAAAAAGTAGACGTGCAAGCCAGCTATTTCTTTAACCACTCTAACACAGAATCTAACTACGCACTTTTTAGAGAATACGGCATTCAAGAAAACCAAGAAAGTACTTACGCCGAAGACGGAAACGCCGACTCCCGCAATCAAAACCATCGGGCAAACGCCCGAATTACATACACCATTGACTCGGCCAACTCTATTATTTTCCGGCCGCGGTTGAGTTTACAGACCAATAATGGCAGCAGCGACCTAACAGGAAATACTATTACTATTTTCGGGAGCCCAATGACTAGCTTACTCAATACCTTTAGCTCAGAACTTACGGGGCTAAATTTCAACAACAACATCTTGTTTCGCCACAGCTTCCCGAAGAGAGGACGCACCATTAGCCTAGATGTTTCTACCGGCTACAACCAAAACGACGGCGATAATCAACTGTATTCTCTTACAACTACTGATGCCCGCGTGGATGAAGACGACTGGGTTTCCACCCTAGATAACCAAGGCCTAAACTTGGGAGCTTCTCTTAATTATACTGAGCCTCTGACTCAAAACACGCAACTGCAACTAAGTTACGGCACCAATTACAGCACGCAAGACGGCGACCAACGCACTTTTGAGAAAGCAGAAGGTAGCCCAGAGTATGACAAGCTGCTCACCAACCAATCTAGCACCGTAGAAAACAACAACATAACCCAGCAATTTGGCACCGGCTGGCGGTATAATTCTAAAGAAGTGATGGTGGTTTTAAATGCGCGTTACCAGTATTTAAACATGCAAACCGATCAACTTTATCCATCGGTATTAAAGAAAGATTACAACTACCACAATGTATTGCCCTTTGCCATGGTGCGCTACAACTTAACGCCAGACCGCAACATTCGGGCATTTTATCACGGCCGCTCCCAAACCCCGCAAATAAGCCAATTGCAAAGCGCCATTGATAAATCTAGTTCGCTTTTATGGAGACAGGGCAACCCAGATTTAGGCCAGAGCTTTGCGCATAACGTTACGTTCCGGTACACCTCGGCCAACCCAGAAAAATCATCTTCATTCTTTCTGGTTTTGGGCGGATCAGTAAACCAAAACTACATTGGCCAGCAAACTTTTACCCGCGCCTCCAACGCCCTACTTCCAACGGAAGACCAGCTTATTGGCAACGGCCTTTTAATTAAACCAATAAATTTAGACGGGCAGTATAACTTGCGCTCTTTCATGACCTACGGCCTGCCCATTACCGCGCTTAAATCAAACTTGAACCTGAATTTAAGCGCTACTTACAGCAACACGCCTGCTCTGCTAGACCTAGTGGAAAATAATTCATCGGTAACTAACACGGGAGCTGGCTTGGTTTTAAGCAGTAACATCAGCGAGAATTTAGACTTTTTAATCGGCACCAACGCATCTTTTAACCAGGCGCGTTATTCCTATTTGCAACAGCAAGACAACAATTATTACAACCAAAGTAGCCAGTTCAGGCTCAATTGGGTTGTCTGGAAAGGCCTAAACCTTACCAGTGAATTAAACCACCAATACAACGGCGGCCTGGCCGATGGAATTGACAAAACGTATTTGCTTTGGAACGGCAGCATCGGGTACAAACTCCTGAAAGACCGTCGCGCCGAAATCAAGTTATCGGCTTTTGATATTTTGGGCGAGAACACCAGCATTCAGCAAAACATTGAATCTTCTTACCGAGAAGATGTGCAAACTTCCGTGTTGCAACGCTATTTCATGCTTAGCTTTAATTACAACTTGCGCCAGTTTGCTGGCGCTGGCAAAGAAAGCGCGCGCCCAACCCGCCCAGAAGGTGGCCACCCCGGGCACTAAAATTATTGCGTTTTTCTAAACTTTACGTTTTGGGCCTCTTTTTCTAAAAAGAGGCCCAAAACTGTTTTATAAGCGTTTGTCTTTTGAGAAAGATATTTGCGGGTTCTTTCACAATTTGCCAAAAGACAAAAAACTACCCTAAAAAAGCATCGTCTGGTTTTAATATAAATCTTTTTCCTTTGACGATACTATTGCGGGCTTTACTTTCGGGATGGCGAAACCATCTTACTAAAAACCTGTTTTCAGCCTGATTTTGCGAAAACAGGCCGAAAACAGGCGGCAGCATTCTCGCCTTATTTGATTCACTCTTGCTCTTGGCTTTCTGGCTTAGTAAAAAGCCCGGCCCTTCTCCATGACGACAGAAAAGCTCACATTCCTTGCCCAGCAATTTGAAGGCGAATTCCATTTTGATACCACCATGCGCACGCTTTACGCCACAGATGCCTCGGCGTACCGCGAAATGCCTTTGGCCGTCGCCTTCCCAGCTTCAGTGCAGGATATCAAAACGCTCATTTCCTTTGCCCGCACTGAAGGCACTTCCCTAATTCCGCGCACCGCCGGTACTTCTTTGGCTGGTCAGGTGGTGGGCAGCGGCATTGTGGTGGATGTTTCGCGCACGTTTACTAAGATTGTAGAAGTAAATCCCGCCCAAAATTGGGTAATAGTTGAGCCGGGCGTAATCCGCGACGAGCTGAACATGTTCTTGAAACCGCACGGCCTCTACTTCGGTCCGGAAACTTCTACCGCCAACCGCGCCATGATTGGCGGCATGGTGGGCAATAATTCCTGCGGCTCCAACTCCATTGTGTACGGCAGCGCCCGGGAACATTTATTATCCGTCAAAGCTATTTTGAGCGATGGTTCAGAAGCAGAGTTTACCTCGCTCACGCTCCCAGAATTTGAGGCCAAATGCCGCGGCGAAAACACCTCTGGACCTCTGGAGACCAGGCTTTACCAGAATATTAAAGCGATGCTTTCCCACGGTCCGGCGCAAGAAAACATCCGCTCCGAGTTCCCCAAACCCAGCGTGGAACGCCGCAACACCGGCTACGCCATCGACCTACTCTTAGAAACCGAACCTTTTACTAGCGGCAAAGAGTCTTTTAACTTCTGTAAACTTCTTGCGGGCTCAGAGGGAACCTTGGCGTTTCTGACGGAGATAAAACTGCACGTAAATCCGCTGCCGCCTAAAGAAGCCGCGTTGGTGTGCATCCATTGCCACAGCGTAGATGAATCTTTACGGGCCAATTTGGTAGCGCTTAAATACGCGCCCACCGCCAGCGAGCTGATGGACCACTACATTTTAGAATGCACCAAAACGAACCGCGACCAAAGCCAAAATCGGTTTTTTGTGCAAGGCGATCCCGGCGCCATTCTAGTGGTTGAATTAATGGGAGAAGAAATAGGCCCGATTGAAGCGCGCGCCCAAGCCCTAATTCAAGAATTGAAAAAAGCCGGTTTGGGCTACCATTACCCCATTGTGTATGGACCAGACATTAAAAAAGTCTGGACGCTTCGCAAGGCCGGTCTGGGTTTGTTGTCTAATATTCCGGGCGATGCTAAGCCCGTGGCCGTGATTGAAGATACCGCCGTTGCGGTAGAAGACCTCCCAGATTTCATCGCTGAATTTAACGTCACCCTCAAAAAACACGATTTATACTGCGTGCATTACGCGCACGCGGGTTCCGGCGAGTTGCACTTGCGCCCCATCATCAACCTAAAAACCAAAGAAGGAAACGAGCTTTTCCGGACCATTGCCACGGAAATTGCTCACTTGGTTAAAAAATACCGCGGTTCTTTGAGCGGCGAGCACGGCGATGGCCGTTTACGCGGCGAATTTATTTCTTTCATGATCGGTGAAGAAAACTACCGCTTGGTGCAGGAAATAAAACGCGTCTGGGACCCAGAAAACATTTTTAACCCGGGCAAGATTGTCAACACGCCGTCTATGAACACCTACCTGCGCTATGAGCCGGGGCAGGAAACGCCTGAGTTTGATACCGTTTTCCGGTTTAAACAAAACGGCGGCGTTTTGCGGGCTGCTGAGCTTTGCAACGGCTCCGGCGATTGCCGCAAAACCCACTTCACCGGCGGCACTATGTGCCCCAGTTACATGGTTACCCGCAACGAGAAAGACACCACCCGCGGCCGCGCCAACGTATTACGCGAGTTCCTGACCCGTTCCACCAAAGAAAACCGGTTTGACCACCCAGAAATTAAGGAAGCCATGGATTTGTGCCTTTCCTGCAAAGGTTGCAAATCTGAATGCCCGTCTAACGTGGATGTGGCCAAACTAAAAGCCGAATTTCTACAGCATTATTATGATGCCAATGGCGTGCCTTTCCGCACCCGAATGGTGGGCAATTTCACGAAGGCCAACCAACTGGCTTCGTTAGCGCCGTTTGCGTACAACTTTGTTTTCAGTAACAAGGTAACGGCATCTTTGGCCAAGAAAATGATGGGGTTTGCGCAGAAACGGTCCATCCCGCTTCTGCATGAAACTACGTTGCAGCATTGGTTTAAAAAGCACCAGAAAAAGCGCGCGCAAGCCGGTAAAACATTCCGGAAGAAAGTGTATTTGTTCTGCGATGAATTTACGAATTACAATGACACCCACATCGGGATAAAAGCGGTTTTGCTGTTGGAGCATCTGGGCTACGAAGTAGAAATCCCGAAGCACGAAGAAAGCGGACGCACGTATCTTTCCAAAGGTCTTTTGCGCGATGCCAAAAAACTGGCTCAGAAAAACGTGGCTTTGCTCAAAGATCTTATTTCGGCAGAAACCCCGCTGGTGGGCATTGAACCTTCTTGTATTCTCACGTTCCGCGATGAA
>JBBSSO010000213.1:0-4610 GCA_038241905.1 Cytophagales bacterium
CGCAAGTTTTCAACTTGTGGCTAACATGAGGAAAGTTTATCAACTTCCGTTTCTACTTGAGCTGCTTAGGGAAAAGGCAAGTTGAAAACTTGCGCCATGGAAAGCTCCAAGTTAAAAAAAACTTGAAGCAGAAACTTGTACGGGTAGTTAAAGCAGTAAATTTCTGTTTTAGGCCTGTTTTTCAGAAAACAGGCCTAAAACAGGACGCTATAGAAAACTATATTCCAGTTCCTGGATATCATTCCCAAATCTAATAACCGCTGGGTACCCTTCAGCGTTATATTCATAGGTAACGGTTATAGAATCTGTTCTGGTAGGGGTTGTGGAGAAGTTTTCAAACGAGAGGCGTTTTACCTTTGTGATATTGTTGGGGCTGTAAAAAAAGGCGGAATTGGAAATACTGGACAACTTATAGAGGGAAGGGATGCCTAACATGACATTAACGGGGCTGGTCATTCCCTTAAGAGGGCTTTTCTTGTTGTCATAGCTGTATTCATACGTATAGATTTTACTACGAATGCTTTTAGATGGACTTGAACGGAATACTTCTTCTTTTACTACGTTGCCCACGGCGTCAAAATCTGTCACAACGGCGAGGGAGATGGGTTGGTTCTCTAGGTTGAGAAAGGCGGTCATACGCCTGTCTGGTCCATATTCATACGCGTAATTATGTATGCTTCGGCCTTTAGAGGTAGCTATTCTGCCCTGGGCATCATAGGTGAATACTTCCACATCAAAAGGGGTTGTGATACTTTCCAGGTTGCCCTGCGGATTATAAAGAAAAGTATTTTTCAACTCCTCGCCATCTCTATAATAAAATGTAAACTCCGCCAGAGTACCATCAGGGTTATACCGTAGCGTACGGATGCCGTCAAAAACTACCCCAGAATAGTAGGGATCTACTCGTTGCGTAACCTTGGTTAATCGGTAATGCTTGGGGGCTACATCTTCATCCTCCGTGCATCCGAAAGAAAATACGAGCAGACCCAAACAAATAAAGTATAAAGGGAAATGCTGGCGAATTGATTTCATATTCTTCTATTAATTTTAGTTAAGTATTTTCCACAATCGCAATTTCTTCGGGCGTGAGCTCATACAACTGGTACACCAGCTCGTCTATCTCCCTCTCCAACGAGGCCGTGTCTGCCAGCGGGTTTTCTTTTTTTAGAGAGAGGATTTGGGTGACTAAATCTGGCAAGTTAGAATTCATTACAATTTCCTTTTTTAAAAAGGGAAATTCTTCTAAGAAATTAGTTGAAAGCTCAAAATAATTATTATTTTTTGGTGGGCATATTGTCTTAATTAAGTATGTACTTAACTTACTATTAAGGATTGCAAGTAAACCTTTATAAAAATGGATATCTAATTCAAAAAGAATAAATGTATATAATCTAGCATTTCTAAACATTACACCCTCAAAATCAATAGCAAATTTTGCTTTATTTGTCGTTCCTGGAGCAATTATTTTAATAGAATCATAAATCCACTTTTCTCTTGATCTATTCAATTGATACCATTTACTACTATTTTCATAATTTATTCTACCTTGGCTTCTTGCTCTAAGAATCTTTTCATTCTCTTTTAAATGGCTATATACTTTTGGATATGAATCTTTTAATTCTACTTCATCTAGAAGTGTAGTTTTATCATTTTCTGTTTTATAAGGATAAATACAGTTATCCTCCGGAATTGATAAAACATATCTGCTAATGTTGTCAGAACCGAGGATTGGATAAATTATTTCATTTTCGAGTTCTCTCTCTTCAATAATCTTTTGACTTATAAAAAATACATCATCACAACTAGTTACAACCCCACATTTGGCCACTCCAATTTCATTTGCCTTTATGACATTGTTATTCTTATAAATCTTATTCAGTACAGAATCTTCATCTAATCGCACTTTCGATGAAGTAAAATTTTCATAAATAAGGTTTATAGTTTTATCAACTTTAAAATTACTATCTTCTATTGAAGCTTTATTAATTATGAATTCATTAGATGCCCCAGGTTTAAAAGAAAATATACCAGTATAGGTTGTTACACCTTCAAATATTTGCTTATCAGAGGAGAACATCAAAACTTCTCCAATGGAATTATCAAGAATAAATTTTCTTAATCTTATTGCTGAACCAGTATAAATAAATTGGTAGGTTGAAATATAAGTACATAAGCCACTTTGTTTCAAAAGATTGATCCCTAATTCAATAAATAAACTGGAAATATCAAACTTTCCTGATGCAGATAGATAATGAGTTTTAAAATAATCTACTAATTGATTAGAGATAAATTCTACCCTAATGTACGGCGGGTTGCCAATCACCACATCAAACCCCGCGAAATTCCCGTCGTTGTCCAGCACTTCCGGAAACTCAAAGCGCCACTCAAAAGCGTTGCGGTACATAGCGTTGCTTTTAATTTCATCAATGCCCGCGCTGATAGCGGCAATTTCGGTTTGCAGTTTCTGCTGGTATTGCTGCCGAGCCTTTTTCTCTTTGGCGCTGGGGGCAAACATGGTGGTTTGCGTAATACTTAGCTGCAACTCGCCGGTTATTTTCTGCAAACGTTTCACCTTGGGGTCATTGCGGTAAATCTCCGTCCTGAAATCTGCTTTAATCCGGTTGATAATAGTTTCTAGCTCGCGTTTGCGGTCTTTGCTGTGGCTGTTTTTGTACTCTTGCACGAAGCTGCGGTACTGGGCCACGCTGTAATTGGTGCCGCGCAGGGCCTCGCTCAAATCCGTGTCTAACCCAAACCGGCTCAGCAAAGAGTTGCCCTGCTTTATGTTAATGTCAATATTGGGCAGCGTTTGTAATTCTGGGGCGGCCGCCGATGGGGCAAAACCATCGCGCAGGTTAGGGCTTTCTGCGTAGCAAACCGGGCTGCTGTTTTGGTATATTTCTGGGCCCGGCCCCACCGTGTAATAGGCATTTTTGAGCAGTTCAATCCAGAGCCGCAACCGGCATATTTTAACCGAGTTGGGGTTAATATCTACCCCAAACAAGCAGTTTTCAATAATGGTCTGCTTCTCATGGAACAGCGTTTGCTGCACGCGCTGGGTTTCTGGGGCAATGTACAGGCCTTTGCCGCTGCCCAAAGATTTTACCGTGTACTCAAAAATATCTTGCGTGTCGCGGTCGGTAATAATCAGTTCATCATTTTCAATGCTCACCTCATGCCCGGCCAGGCGCACGCCTTTGTAGTCGGCCAGCAGTTTCAATTCCGCTTTTATAGCGATGATTTCGTTGAGCGCCGACACCAGAAAGTGCCCAGATCCTACGGCCGGGTCGCAGAGGTGCAAACCGTTGAGCAGCGCGTTAAACTCCAGCAGTTTGGCGGTGCTGTGGTGGTCGGCTAGGTAATTCTTGAGGTCGTCAAAAGTCTGGGCCTGCCAGCCGTAGGCCTCGTTGAACTTCTGCACTACCGCCAACCGAATGGCCTGGCGGCACATGTACATGGTAATAAAGCCGGGCGTGTAAATAGAGCCGTCTTTGTAGCCGTTTATTTTCTCGAAGATAAGGCCCAGCACGGCCGCGTTAATCAGCGTTTTGCTTTCCTCCTGTATTTCCTCGCGGCCTTCAGACGCAAAATCATAGGCATCCAGAAACCGCAGCAAATACTCCAGCGCGTTCAGGCTCTGCGCCACGGGTTTGTTTTTAGCATCGCGCAACACCGTGTTGGGGTGCAGCGGCAGCGTGGTCATGTCGTCCAGGCTGTTGACCCTAATAATATCGTCCTCCAGATCAGTGGGTTCAAACAAAGAGCTGTTGAGGTAGGGCACGTGTCCGTATTTCTCCTGAATGGCGCTGGTCCGTTGCTCGGGCCGCCGCGCCAGCACCTGAAAAAACAGCTTGTTCAGCTCGTCATACTGCGGAATGGTGGCATAGTTCAGAAACGTGTAACCCGCGCTGCCCCGGTGGTATTTTATGAGTTGGGCTTCCAGCAATTTCAAAAAAAGAATGCGGTTCACCCAGGTAATGCACAGCTCCAGCGCCACCGTAAACAGCCGTTCTTCCTCGTTTTGGCCGTAGGCCGATGGTGGATTTAGTTTCCGCAGCCGGTCTTCTGACTCAATAGTCAGGATGGCGTTTTCCAGCAGCGCTCCCTCCTGCCGCCGCTCCGGCGCTTTCCGCTGAATCAGTTTCTTGTTACCCACCTTAATTTCCTCCAACCCGATGAGGTGCAGCAGCTCCGCGTAAAAGCCTTTGTCTAAGCTGTTGCTGTCGTTGGTAAAGGCCAGCTTGAGCAAATGCACCGGACTCAGAACTTTGTACAGGCCAATAAGTTGGTTGTCGTCTTGCAGGTTTTGATTGCGCAGCGCCTTCTCAAAATCTTTGAGGTTGAAATAGGCAAAAGGCAGTTCCTCGGGCAGCGCGTCCAGAAACGGTTTGGCAATTTCTCGGTAGAAATGATCCGTATTGTAGCTTACTTTTTGGCCGGTTTTCCAGGCCTCGTAGTCTTTCTTCAGCTGCGCACTCTTCCCAAAAATTCGTTCAAAATCTTGGGCATCAAACACAAACCATTCGTAGATGTTGGTAATAACCAGGTGCCGCATGTCGGTGTTCTGGCCGTCTAACCGTTCGCGCAGGTAATAGAGCACCAGTTCATGC
>JBBSSO010000214.1:0-4605 GCA_038241905.1 Cytophagales bacterium
CGTTTCCTAACTATCAAACCTTAGTACAAGGCCAGTTGGCAAACAAAGATTCTTGGTGCTTGGCAGCGTTGAAAAACAACATAAAAGAAAATTCCCTCCAAAACCAGAAATGTAGCGTCGTTACACCGTAACGACGAGTTTCCATGAAACAAATACATTTCCTAACCATCAAACCTAAGTGCAAGGCCAGTTGGCAAAGGAAGGGATTGGTGCTTGGCGGCGCTTTTGCTGCGTAGAACCACGTCGTTACAGTGTAACGACGCTACATTTTCCTTAACTCCTGTGGTTTCAAAGGCTGAATAAATTTCGGCTATTCAGAACTCAAGACTATTTGTTACCTTGTGCCTAGATTGCCGGCAAATAATTGCCATGTCGATTTTATAACAACATGAAAAACCTTCCCCTTTTAGTGCTGTTGGCCCTTGGGCTAATGGCGGCCAAATGCGGCTCCGCGAGTTTGGAAATTCCAGAAACCGTGTACGGACAAACGTGGTTGTATTCTTATGAAGAAGATTCTGCTGATGTGCGCACATACCGCCCCAATACCTTTGATTTTCCGCCTTCTAGGGGCCGCACGGGCTTTATGATTCAGCAAAGCGGCTCGTTTATGCGCTACGGCATCGCGCCGACCGATGGTCTGGAAGAGCAACCCGGCACTTGGGAGCCGATGGGCAAAACCCGCATCAAAATTAAGTTTGAGAACCCCAACCAATCGGCTGAGGAATTTGAGATTCTATCGGCTAACGCTACGGAACTGAAGCTTCGGCGAAAAACCCGCGAAGAGCGGTAGAACAGACTTCTTCAGCAACACGCATATCCACAAACCATGAACTACTGGCTGGTTAAATCTGAACCCGATAAATACGCCTGGACCGACCTGCAACGCGACGGCCAAACCACATGGGACGGGGTCCGGAATTACCAGGCACGCAACAATTTGCGGGCCATGCAAGAAAAGGATTTGGTTTTGTTTTACCACAGCGTTTCTGAAAAAGCGATCGTGGGCATCGCTAAAGTAGTAAAAGAAGCATACCCAGAGCCCGGTGAAGATCCGCGCTGGCTGGCCGTGACCTTGGCCCCAGAGCGTTCTTTTGCCAAACCCGTTACGCTGGAGCAAATTAAGAAAGAAGAAACCCTGCAAAATATAGCGCTGCTGCGCCAGTCCCGGTTATCCGTTATGCCGCTGACAGACCAAGAATTTGAAGTGCTTTTGAAGATGGGGAATTGATTATTGGATCTTATATGTGGGATAAGATGTTACGCAATCATTCTGGCTTGTCCCCCTTTGAAGGGGGTAGGGGGATGAAAAACCACCTAGAAGAACCAAAAAGCAAAACTTAAAAGTGAGGAACAATGATTCTCGGGAATGCTTTATCAGCACACGTGGTCATCCCCCAACCCCCCTTCAAAGGGGGACGAATAGATAAAGAACTAGTCAGATTTTAAAAAAGCCTAAAACCAACAGATGCAAGTCCTTCTCAGAAAAAGCTGTATCCTGATGTGTTTCCTGCTGGGCGGGTTGGCTCCGTTGGCGGTTTGGGGCCAGAATAAAAAGCTTGAGGCTGAAAAAGCTCCATCGGCGGAGCCGATACAAACCCACCGGGTAGAACTGGAGAGCAACACTTATGACGACGACCACACCGTAATTCCCCTCCCCGACAGCACCGTGCTGCTTTTGAGCACCAAGCGCAATCCATGGTTTGGCAAGGCCACGTTCTTTCTGACCCGCTATGACCGCCAGCTAAAGCAAATGTGGCAGCGCGAATATGAGCGCCAATACGGCACCGATCCTGACCACCACGCCGTAGACCGGCAGCAGGCGTTCTTCCTTTTCTCTACCAGCGATAGTAAAAAACTGCTGCTTTACCGCGTAAATCTGGCTACCGGCCAAGAAATTATTACAGAACACAAACTACCTACCTCTTCCTTACAAATTCAGGAAATAAAAGCCTTGCAGGGCCAACTCTTTCTGTACACCCTGCAAAACCTGAACCTGCAAATGATGCTGTTAGACCCCGCCCAGGAAGAACCACGCATTTTACCGGCGGTTTTTGGGACAGAAGAAGACTTAGGCGATTTTAGAGTGGACACTTTGGCCAAAGCCGTTGAGTTTGTAGTAGCGGAGACGAACGGTTTCCGGTCGCGGTTGCAAATTAAGCGCTTAAACGCCGGAGGCGATGTGTTGGGCACCTATTTTCTCCAGCCCAGCCTAAATGCGCCCAATGACAACATTCTGCAAACCGGCCGCTTAACGCCCGGCGATACCCTGAGCAAACTCGTGTTTGGAACCTACGGCTACCGTACCGCCCAATTTGCCCGTGGCCTTTTTAGCAGCGATTTGAGCGGCAAAATTAAGTACCATGATTTCAGCAAACTCCGCTATTTCTTTGAGTTTCTGACACCCCGACGGCAAAAGAAATTACAGGAAAAATTTGCGCGGCAAGAAGCCCTGGGCAAACCCCTGGTGTTGCGCTACCGCTTGCTGTTGCACCCCGTTTTACCCCACCCCAACGGGTACGCCGTTATTGGCGAAGTGTATTATCCGCAGTACCGCAACGGCATTTCGGCATCGCCGTACGTTTACCCAAGTCTGCCCCGCCAATCCAATTCGCGCCGCATGTTTGACGGGTACCGATTTACCCACGCCATCGTCTGCGTTTTTGACCCGCAAGGCAACCTGCTCTGGGATAATTCTTACCAACTCAGCAACAACACGTATCCAGATCTAGCGCCCACGGTAGAAGCAGGCGTGTCAGCAGATGGGCATATTACGCTGGTGTACCCCAAAGACGACGTCTTAAAATTTAAAACCCTGCGGCCCAATCTTTCCATTTCCAATAATATTGAGGTAGCCGTCCGGACCAATGTTGATACCGAAAAACTAGCATCTAGCGAGCGCGAAGGCATTGTAAACTGGTACGGCAACACGTTTATCGCTTTTGGCTTCCAGCGCATCCGCCCGCAAACTGGCTCTGCCCGCACGGTATTTGTGTTGCAAGAAATGACGTTTAAGTAAGTTTTTCTAAGAATAGAATTTGGCCTTTGGCCGATGGAATGAACGCCTGTTTTAGGCCTGATTTTCTAAAAACAGGCCTAAAACAGCAGCGGAACCCGCGCAGGGTTTTGCCAGCCAAAATTCTAAATACTATCGTGCAAAACTCAAATCCAAAAAACGAATAGCTATCTTTGCCTAAAACCCCGGAGGCCATGCACCAACGCCTTATTGCCCCGCACGCCCTGTTTCAGATTATGATGCAGCGGCTGGCGCACCAGCTCATAGAAACGCACCAAGATTTTGCGGACTCCGTTATCATCGGGCTGCAGCCCCGGGGCATTTACGTTGCAGACCGGTTGCAAGAAACCCTGCGCCAAATTCTGGGCATTACCGTGCAAACTGGCTACCTAGACATTACGTTTCATCGAGACGATTTCCGCCGCCGGGCCACGCCCCTGGCTCCCAACGCCACCAAAGTAGATTTCTCGCTAGAAGGCAAACGCGTTATTTTAACCGATGATGTGCTCTACACCGGCCGCTCCGTACGGGCCGCTCTTGACGCCATGAATTCCTTCGGCCGACCGGCCAAAGTAGAATTATTGGTGCTCATTGACCGCCAATTTACCAGAGATTTGCCCATTGAAGCCACCTACACCGGCCAGCGCGTAGATTCGCTGCACTCCCAGCGCGTGGAGGTAACCTGGCAAGGCCCCACCTCTGCCGAAGATGTAATCTGGCTTTTAACCCCTGACCAAGAAAAAAACCATGCAACAGCTTAGCGTCCGCCACCTGCTGGGCATCAAAGACATTACCGCCGCAGACATGCAGCTTATCTTTGAGACCGCCGATCAGTTTAAAGAGGTGCTAAGCCGCCCCATCAAAAAAGTGCCGTCGCTGCGCGATGTAACCATTGCCAACGTTTTCTTTGAGAATTCTACCCGCACCCGGCTTTCGTTTGAACTTGCAGAAAAACGCCTATCGGCGGATGTAATCAACTTTTCGGCTTCGGGGAGTTCCGTTAAAAAAGGCGAAACCCTACTAGACACGGTCAACAACATTCTGGCCATGAAGGTAGACATGATTGTCATGCGCCACAGCAGCCCCGGCGCAGCGCATTTTCTGGCCCGCAAAATTACCGCCAACATCGTTAACGCCGGAGACGGGACCCACGAGCACCCCACGCAAGCCTTGCTAGATACTTTTTCTATCCGGGAGAAATTAGGCGAGGTAGCTGGTAAAAAAATAGCCATCATCGGGGATATTACGCACTCGCGGGTGGCGCTTTCTAATATTTTTGCCTTGCAGAAACTGGGCGCGGAAGTAGCCGTTTGCGGTCCGCCCACGCTGTTGCCTAAATACATTGGTAGCCTGGGCGTAAAAGTTTTCTGGAACGTGCGCGAGGCCTTGGCTTGGTGCGATGTAGCCAACGTGCTCCGCATACAATTAGAGCGCCAGCAAGGCAAACTTTTCCCTTCTCTGCGCGAGTACGCTCTCTACTTTGGAATTAACAAACAGATGCTGGATGAGCTTAACAAAGAGATTGTGCTCATGCACCCCGGCCCCATTAACCGCGGCGTAGAACTAACCTCAGACGCCGCCGATTCCCACCA
>JBBSSO010000215.1:0-4581 GCA_038241905.1 Cytophagales bacterium
CTAACGGTCTTCGATATTTCTCAATGGTTTTATCCCGCGATTTGCACGACTTAGGTCCAGCCCAAGATTTAGAAAAGCGTTTCCCGCCTATTTGCCAGGCCAAATTATTCCGAAACCCAAATCAGGCCGCTGCTTGGCTAGAATCAAAATCTTAATGGCAGCGGGCGTTCTGTTTTAGGCCTGTTTTTTCAAAAACAGGCCTAAAACAGAATGCCCGTTACCATTAAGGCTTTGATTCTAGCCAAGCAGCGGCCTGATTTGGGTTTCGGAATAATTTGGCCTGGCAAATAGGCGGGAAACGCTTTTCTAAATCTTGGGCTGGCCCTAAGTCGTGCAAATCGCGGGATAAAACCATTGAGAAATATCGAAGACCGTTAGCCGTGGCTATGGGCAACCACTCATACTCCAGCCAATCGTTAGCCTCTTCCCAATCGCCGGTAACCTCGCTTTTATCGTTCAGAATTTTAGGAACTCGGAGTTCTTTTTGCAGCTCCAACTCTCTTTCTGCCGCAGCAATAACATCCGCTGCATTCAAATGGCCGCAGTATTTAATATATATCCAATCTTTTTCTGGCACATGTTCTAGCGTTATCTGCACATGCGGGAGGGTAAGTTTCCATATATTGACCATAAGAAAAGTACTAAATGTTACATAGACAATTTTGAAAGCTGATTAAGTGAATTAAAAAATTAAATTTGTGCTTCGATGGAAAAAATGAAATATTCTACTTTTGCCACCGGATAAGAAAGTAATAGGTAGGGCTTTGTTTTATGCTTGTTTTTCAAAAAGAAGGCCTAAAACGGAACTCTAAAACGAATCTCAGAAAAAGAGAAACAAATTTACCATCGCGAAATAACCCTATTATACTAAGACGATGTAATAAATAGAAGTACGCACGGAAACCATACTAGTTTTGCTGTTGACGAAAAAGTTTAGTTTGACGCTTGGGGATAAATCCAACCGGTGAGGCCAGCTAAATTTTGGACCAGCCAGAAATCTTGCATTCTGGCTAAAACCTGCACTTTTGCCCCTGCTGCCAGAACCTTTTTCATGGCAGCCTGTGCGTCGGCGGCTTCTAACAAAGGTACCTCGTTGGCCAAACGCAGGGTTTGCAAAGGCTTTTCTATGGTCTCCACCAAATATTCCGCTACATAACCTACTTGCCCCAAGGGCAACGATACTTTGTACCAATTGCTTACACCTGCTAATAAAAAAACCGGCGCATGCAGAGGCAATGTTAAAAGCGCGGGCGCCGCCGTGCTGGGCGATTGCCGCAACGTAACATTAGATCTGCCTATTCTCCCCCAACTGTTAAAATGGGCAGTGCTAACTTGTACTTTACCAGGCTTGTTGCTGTCTTGGTAAACATAAGGAAGCGGATCAACCGCACCCTGACCCGAACGGTAAATCCCAAAATGGAGGTGCGGCGGAGTCGTTTTGGCGTTTCCGGTGTTGCCTACTAACCCAAGCGTATCGCCTATCTCCACCCGCTGACCGGCCTGCACCAATTGGCTATCTAAGTGGGCGTAATACAGACTTTGCTGCCTTTTGCGGTCCGAAAGCCAAACAACTTTACCCCCAATAGGCGTGGTATTGACCCGGGTAACAGTACCAGCCACGGCAGCGACCACCGGCGTACGACGGGCGGCAAAAATATCAATCCCTTCATGGTTTCGCACTCCCCCATCGCGCATCGCGCCCCAAAAACTTTGAATGGCTTTGCTGGTATGTCCTTGCACCGGAAAAGCGAGCGTGGGCTGCGCTTCTAAGGTGATGGTGTATTGGCCGCTGCGCAGAAGTTCTGGCTGCAACCGGATTAAGTGGGGCAATTCTTCCTCAATTTCATACTCTAGTTCAGCACCGGTAGTGTCTGCGCTGGCTACGTTTTTAGGCTTTGTAGGGTCGTTAAGGTTGATTTCAAACAGGTCTACAAATACTTGGGGCGTTTCCGTGCCCTGCATCTCCACGCGCACCGTTACTTTCTGGCCGCGTTTTAAAGTAAACTGATAGCTGGCGGCTAAGGGTTTATCGGCGGGAAAGTAGCCGGTTTCTTTAAACGGAAGCGTGATGGCAACTGGCGTTTGCAGAGCGCTATTGCTAACAGCTATCCATTTTTGGCCCAGCGCCGTTTGGTCTAATTTGGCGTCTTGCAGCCGGCTAAGGTATTTCTGGTGAGGCGTTTCTTTTTTGATGATTCCGCGCAAAGTGCGTTCTGGGTTACAACCCGAAAAAAGCATCGCCCAAAAAACCATCAACAGAAAACGGTGAACGAAGGGAGTTTTAAAAAAGGAATAAGGCATGTTTAAAAAATTGTGTAGCCAAGCCAAATCCGGTTGGCTTCGCTACACATACGATACTTTTTAGCCAACCGAAGCAAAGCCTCCTAAAAACCTTTTTAACTTTTGTTGGAGAATAGATGAAATTGCAAATATCGTTATTGCCAAATTTGCTTACTGCCCGGAATAACTTAGTTAAAAATGGTATTTACTCTTCTATAATGCGGTGATGCGGATGTTGGTAATGCAGGGCGGTGTTGTGGTCAATGACCTGATAAGTATCTAGCATCAGGTTAGGATTATTGGCGTTGGTGGCCTTCACAAAAACCTCTTCAGAGGCTTGGTAAATGGCGTAATTATGCGGCCCAAACGGAAACAGGTTGTTGCTTTTGAGTTCTTTGGCGTGGGTTAAATCAATTTCTTGCCCGCCTAAAGCAATTACTAGATAACGGTTATGATCTGTCATAAAGAGAATTATTATTAGAAATTAAGCTTGGCTGGTGGCTTCCATCACGGAGATTTTATCCCCTACCCTAACAGTGCCGGTGGACAAGCCAATCAGGTTCATGCCAAAATTAACTTTACTGCCTTCTTGCCGGTATGTTGCCAATGTTTTGAGGGGTTCTGGGTGCATTTGGGCGGTTTCTTGGTCAATGCCGGTGGCGGGACAACGATCGCAGGGCTCCGCTCCGTAAAAAAGCACGTCGCCAATCTTAATGGTTTTCCAGTTATCCTCGGCAAACGATGAACCGCCCGTAAATACAAACGTGGGCCGAAACTGGTTCATGGGCACAGGTTCTGACAACCGGGCATTTAAATCTTGTAAGGCCTCACGGCCGATGATGGCAAACGGATACCCATCGGCAAAACTCAATTTCTCATTGTGCTTGGCAAAGTTTGGATCAATGAGGCGAATGGAATTATCGGGCATGTACACCAAGCGGCAGCTAACCCCCAGGGCTTCAGAAAACCAGGTGTTGGCGTCTGGGCTTACCATAAAAGCAAAGCAGATATCATCCCAAACGGTAACCAAGGTGGAGCGGGTGTTGTCGGTTTCAAAGGGCACGGTGAGGGGCGCCATCGCCTTGGCGGAATGCGTGACCACCAAACCGTTTGCTGAGAGCGCAACTTGTAACAAAGCCAATTCAGGTAATTTTAGCTGGTTCAGAAATACGCCGCTGTCATCAATCAACATCCACCGCCGGTCATACTGCAAGCCGCGTTCCTGCACCTCCGCCGAGGAAAGGGAAATGCCGCCCAGAGATTTAATGGGATAAATATGGATCTCGCTAAGAACTAAAGTGGACATAGGGTGCTGAAATAAACGTGACTCTGGCTTTTGATAACCAAAGGTAGGAATGATTCTTAAAACGGAAATAACCCCGCTAAGGATTTGTACTTTAAAAACATAATACGTAAAACTGTCCTTATTTAGGTTACGAAATCTTTATGCAGTCTGTTTTAGGCCTGTTTTTCGAAAAATAGGCCTAAAACAGACTGCATAAAGATTGTGGAAAAATCGGCTGATTTACCGCAGATTTTCAACTCCGTAAATTGACTCATTATTTTAGACTAGATGCTTGACCGCGAGTGATAAAACCTGTACTTTAGGACACGAAAAAGCAGAGGAGCGTACGGCATGGGGATTCAAAAGCAAAGTTACCGCGAAGATGTTTCGTTTTCGGTCAGTTCAAACCGACCGCTTACCCTCCTTGAATTCAACCGTTTGCTGCGCGAGGAAATAGAAAACGCCCTGCCCCACCGGTATTGGATTATTGCCGAAATATCTGAAGCCCGCGTGCATTACCAAAGCGGCCACTGCTACCTTACTCTCACCGATAAGGACCAAAGTCCTAGAAATGCGCTCACGGCTCAAGCCCGCGCTACCATCTGGAAGCGCCAGTACGCCGAGATTGCTGGCTTTTTTGAAGCCCAAACCGGCCATCAGCTGAAAGCTGGGTTAAAGATTTTATTTCAGGCTAGTCCCAAGTTTCATGAACTCTACGGCTTCAGTTTAGATATTCATGACATTGACCCCACGTACACCCTCGGTGATTTAGCCCGCCAACGGCAAGAAACTATTGTGCGGCTTCAGAACGAAGGACTTTTTGATTTAAACCGGCAGCACGCGTTACCGGAAGTTCCGCAAAGAATTGCCGTCATTTCATCGCCAACCGCCGCGGGATATCAAGATTTCATGGCTCAGCTGGCTAGCAATCCGTTTGGCTACGCGTTTAAGCTGACCACGTTTGAGGCCAGTGTACAAGGCAACGAGGCCGTTTCTTCCATTCAAGCGGCGTTGCA
>JBBSSO010000216.1:0-4571 GCA_038241905.1 Cytophagales bacterium
CGTATTTTATACCTTTCATGAACAAATGCGGGTTGAGCGCGCAAAGTTCGGAAAGAAAAGCCTCACCCCCAACCCTTATCCAATGGAGAGAGGAGAAAGGCTACCGCTGTTTTAGGCCTGTTTTCAGAAAAACAGGCCTAAAACGCACGCTCAAAACGACCTCGTAGCGTCCGGAGGACCTGCGAGTGTCACCGCCAAAACCCGCACCAAATCTATCCCGCCAATCTGAAGATTGGCTGTCCCGCTGTGCGTAGAGCGCTACCGCAAACTCTACGCAAAACAACACCAAAGATCCTGACTTGAGCCTCGCGGCTCAAAGCAAATCTTCATCGGCGAAGCTGAAATAACTATTATCCGTGAAAATTAAATGGTCTAAAATGGGTAAATCTAAAACTTTTCCGGCCTCTTGCAGTTTTTTGGTGAGGGAAATATCGGCGGCGCTGGGTTTCAGTTGACCTGACGGATGGTTATGAACCAAAATAAGGGCGCAAGCCAGGTTCTCTAATGCATGTTTAAAGATAATTTTAGGATCGGCCACGGTGCCGGCCACGCCGCCGCTGCTAATCTGGATTTTCTTAATAATAGTGTTGGCGCGGTTTAAAAGAATAATCCAAAACTCTTCGTGCGGCAGGTCTAAAAGGTGCGGCTTTATGTAGTCATAACTATCTTTAGAGCAGGTAATCCGGGTTTTAGCGGCGGGAGCGGCTTCTTTCCGGCGACGGCCCAGTTCTAAAGCGGCCACAATGGTAATGGCCTTGGCTTCGCCGATGCCTTTGTGTTTCTGCAGCTCTTTCACGGTTAGTTTGGCCAGCGCGTTGAGGTCGTTTTCTACGGCGCCCAGAATTAACTTGGCCACGTCTACGGCGCTCAGTTTGGGCGTGCCCGAGCCAATTAAAATACCAATCAGTTCGGCGTCTGAGAGGGCGGCGCGGCCTTTTAGTTGGAGTTTCTCGCGCGGGCGGTCTTCTTCGGCCCAAGATTTGATGGAGAGCGACGCAGGAAGGTACTCAGCTGACATAGGTTTTCGGCTTGTTTTTCCGGAATTAAGCTAAAACCGGCAAAAAGTGGTTGAAAGAATACATTAGTATCGGCCGCGGCCGAAGAAAAAAAATGAGGGTGTGTTTTTTAAAGAAGTACGCATCCTTTTAACATGCCCATAAAAGCATGGGCATGTTAAAAAAGTTCACTGCCCTAAGGCAATTTGCCGTACACGTTTCGTTGTAGCGACATACATTTGTCAGAAATTCTCAGATTCAGAAACCCTATGGTTCGCCTTTTTTTTATTCTCCTCCTAGTTTTACTGATTGATATTTACGTTTTCCAGGCTATTAGAACAGTTACCGGAACACTTTCGCCGGGCCTCCGGAAAGTTATTCAGTTTGTTTATTGGGCCGTCAGCTTGATTTCCTTGGGCACTTTGCTGTTGGTGTTGCTATCGCGCGGCACGTCGCCCACGCCCTTGCGCATGCAGGTGGCTAACCTTTTGTTTATACTTTTTATCTCTAAACTGGTCATTGTTTTTTTTCTGGTTTTAGACGATGTAGTACGCGTGGGCCAATGGCTTTCCAACGCCCTCCGCGGACCAGAAGAGCCTAAGTTTAGCTTATCTCGGCACCGGTTTATGAGCCAAGTGGCTTTGACAGTAGGCATGCTTCCGTTTGCTACGCTGCTTTGGGGCATGGTAAAGGGCGCGTTTGACTACCAAGTTAAAAAAGTGACCCTTGCATTTCCTAACCTGCCCGCCGCGTTTGACGGTTTCCGGCTGCTCCAAATCACGGACATGCACGCGGGTAGTTTTGCCGATGGCGCCCCTTTGCAGCAAGCCATAAAACTTATAAACCAGCAGGAAGCAGACGCCGTTGTTTTTACCGGCGATATGGTTAACAACATGGCCAAAGAAGTAAAGCCTTATATTTCCATTCTGGCCCAAGTGAAAGCTCCGCACGGCGTTTTTTCTATCCTCGGCAACCATGATTACGGCGATTATGTGGAGTGGCCCAGCCCTGAGGCCAAGCGCCAAAACGTGCAGCACCTCGTTGATTTGCAGCGGCAAGCCGGCTGGGATGTGCTCTTAAACGAGCACCGCGTCTTGGAGCGCGACGGGCAGAAAATTGGCATGTTAGGGGTAGAAAACTGGGGCCACCGCATGAACTTTCCTAAATACGGCATTTTATCAAAGGCCCACGCCGGCACCCAAGACCTGCCGTTTAAAATATTGCTCACGCATGATCCCTCGCACTGGGACGGCGAAGTAAACGTGAAATACCCAGACATTGACCTCACACTTTCTGGCCACACGCACGGCATGCAGTTTGGCGTCAACATCCCCGGCTGGAAATGGAGCCCCGTACAATATGTGTACAAGCAGTGGGCCGGCCTGTATAAAAAAGGCAAACAGCATTTGTACGTTAACGTGGGGCTGGGCTTTTTGGGCTACCATGGCCGGGTGGGTTTCTTGCCGGAGATTACCGTTTTTGAGTTGAAACGCAAAGCGTAAAGAAGTAGTTAATGACCATCGTGGGTAACCACAAAAAATATATTTTTGAAAAGATTAAGAAAGCTGTTTTAGGCCTGTTTTTTGAAAAACAGGCCTAAAACAGCTTTCTTAATTTAGTAAATGGACGTTTTTAAGATGTCTAAAGTGCGTAAGCCTTAAAACGCCCAGACAACTTGTCTGCTCCTAGACCGTACGGAGGAAAGGTTTTCTGGTAATCCAGACAAGCCGTATGTTCCAACTGAAATATTAAACTATACCACTATGAAAAAGAATTTGTTTATGTTGTTGGGCGCTGGTACCATGGCTTTTACGGCCTGTACTACTGACACTAGCACCACTGAAAAAACCACCACCACAGACATGGCCACCGATACCAACCGGAGAGCGGCTACTGTTAACGAGGAAGAATATTACCTAGATCGGGCTAACCGGATGAGCCAGCAGGTATCTCAGGATTTAAAGCTAGATTCTGCCACTCAAGACAGGTTAAATACGGTTTACTATAATCGTGCGAAGCAGGTAGATGAAATGGACGCTCGTTACAACAGCGCCGACAACATGGCGGCAAACAATGAGAATAGCCTGAATGCCGGCGATATGGACGTTTCTAAAACGAAAGTGACCCGCACACCAGAGTATTATACTGAGTTAGAAAAAATAAACACCAACACTGATGCTGAGATGCGCGGCTTTCTTTCTGCTGACCAGTTTAAGCTGTACAACACTAATCGTAAGAAGTATTATGATTTAGACTTGGAGTACATTGCCGAAAACATGGGCAAAGACGGCAAGTATAAAGCCGATGGCGTCAAGATTAAGCGCGACGGCGATGAACTTAAAATCAAAACCGACGACATGAAGCTCAAAAAAGACGGCGATGAAACCAAGCTCAAAACCGATGATGTTAAAATCAAAAAAGATGGAGACGAGTCAAAGTTGAAAACCGATGATATTAAAATAAAGCGCGAGAGCGATGAAATGAAAGTGAAAACTGACGATTCTAAAATAAAAGTGGAGAACTAAGCGTTCTGTACTTAATTTTGAAAGGCTTGCCCGCTAGAAAGGGCAAGCCTTTCTTTTTGTAGTTCAGCAGGTGCATCCTCGGCGTATGTCTAAGCAAGTACGGGTTCTTATATACTTATTTTGTGTCTTGTTTTTTGGCCCTGTCTTCCACAGTCAGGCCCAAAGTAGAGCGCTCTGGATTAGCGGTCAGGTTCTCCGCGAGTCCGATAAAACGCCCATTGCCGGGGTGAGCGTGTTCCAGAAAAGCACCGGCCAAGGTATGGCCACCAATGAGCAGGGGCAGTTTAGAATTCAAATTCCGCCATCAGACACGTTGGTGTTCAGGGCTTTGGGGTTTAAAAACAAACAATACGTGCCATCACTGCGCAGCGTAACGGAGATTAGAATAAACATAGTTTTAGAAGTAGAAACTGTGCAGTTGCAAGAGGTAAAAGTAACGCCGTTTGCCACGCCAGAAAAGGTAGACCGCGTTCTGCGCAATATGAAACCCCGTCCTGCGCCGCCTAAACCGCGCTTAAACCCCACCATTCCAGTATTTATTGTTGCGCCCGGTCCGCCTGCGGAAATTAACCCCTTTGCTAGCCCACTTTCTTTTCTGTACGAGCAATTTTCTAAGCAAGGCAAGCAGCGAACCCGCCTTGCCCAATTAGTGGCTGCGCGCGAGCAACAGAAAACCTTGGAACGGCTTATTTTGCGGCAAGATTCTATCCGGCAGGCCCGCCTGCGCTATAACCGCTTTTTCAGGGATACCACCAGTTACTTTGACCCGCGTTGGTAACCACATCGGCGGAGCCATTTAAAAAATAGTAGTACCTTTGCTTCACTTTTTATAGGGCCGATGGTATTTCTGTTTTGCCCTAAAAGAAAAGCAAAAACGTTCCTCTTTTTCGGCTGTAGCCGATGGCTTCACGCCTTTAAAAAGAACGTACGCGCACCTATTATTTATGACCTGTCAATTCTTTAAAATATGTATTATAACAATATTATAGATACCGTTGGCAATACGCCACTTGTGAAATTAAACAACGTAACCGATGGTATTAAAGCCACG